>NZ_BAAARK010000030.1:0-87220 GCF_039532155.1 Streptomyces lunalinharesii | reverse complement strand
ACCGGCCGGACGAACACACTCGGTCGACGTCCCACAACCACCTCCAAGACCAGGACTTGGAGACAGTCTGCTGGCCGACGACCAGCACGTCGATTACCCGGCCAAGGCTGTGTGACGAGCCACTAGCCCGCGAGCCGCTCCGCCGCTCGTTCGCCCCGTCGTCCGACCGGCTCCACCCCGTGGGCCGCGCCGAGTCCGGTCGGCGGCATGCCGTGGTAGATCGCCTCGTACGAACCGGCCGGTACGAGGTACGTCTCGTGCCAGATGCCGACGCTCCCCGCCGCGCTGCGGGCGCGGCGGTTGAACGCCGCCCAGGCGGGGCGGTGTTGATGGTCGGGGGCCGCGGCGTAGGCGAGGAGCTTGTCGCGCGACTCCCAGTACTGGACGACGGTGAAGGCGCGGGGGCCGCTCGTGTATCCCCGGTGGCTCAGGAGCCCGCTGTCCTCCTCGCGCGCGAGTTCCTTGAGCATCCGCGGCATGGCCCTGAGGACGGGCAGCCAGTGGCGCACCGAGCGCCATCGGTTGATCCGCATTCCGATGAGGAAGACCACCACGTCGCCCTCGGCCGCCGTCGTGACCCGCCCGGCCATCGGTGTCGTCTGCATGCCGCGCTCCCCGTTCGCTCGCTGGATAGCGGCGCTATCCATGGTTGGATAGTGCCAGTATCCAAAGGAGGGTGCAAGAGGATGCGACTGGCCGAACTCAGCGAGCGCAGCGGGGTGTCCACCGCGACGATCAAGTACTACCTGCGGGAAGGGCTGCTCCAGCCCGGCCGGCGGGTCACCGCCACCCAGGCCGCGTACGACGAGGCGCACCTGCGCCGGTTGCGGCTGGTGCGGGCGCTGATCCAGATCGGCAAGATGCCGGTGGCCGTCGCGCGCGAGGTGATCGGCGCGGCGGAGGACACGTCGCTCGACCACCACCTGCGGCTCGGTGCGGCCACCCGGGCGCTGCCGCAGGAGCCGGCCGCAGCGGACGACGAGGCGACCGTCACCGCACGCCGCTCGGTGGACGCGCTGTTGGAGCAACTGGGCTGGCAGGGCATGCGGGACGAGCCCGCGCCCGCCCTCGGCCCGCTCGTCGCCTCCGTCGCCGCGCTCGTCCGCCTCGGTTACCCCTGCGACGCCGCGCACCTGCTGCCGTACGGCCGCATCGCCGCCGAACTCGCCGTCGTCGACCTGGACGTGGTGGAGGAACAGCCCACGCCCGCCGGGCAGATCGAGGCGGCCGTGGCGCTGACCGTGCTGTACGAACCGGTGCTGCTCAGCCTGCGCAGGCTGGCGCACGTACAGGAATCGGCGCGGCGGTTCGGGGGCGGTTGAGTTGCGTGGTTGCGTTGCGGGTTGAGTCGCGTCGCGGTGGTCGGTGGTGGTCCGTGACGTCCGACCCTTGGGTGCGGGGCGCGGAGGTGTTCGTCCGGGGCGTCAGGTGGATGGTGCGAGGGCGGGGGCGGGGGGCGAGTCGCCCAGGGGCGGTCCATATCCCTTCCGTCGAGGTGGAGTTGATGGGGCGTCAGTTGTTGTCGGTGGCCGGCTGGGGCACCGTTTCGGTGACGCGGGTGAGGTGGAAGTAGAAGCCCGTGGGGTCGCCCTTCTTGTCCATCACGCACAGCAGGACGTCGTCGGTGAGTCGGCGGAAGTGGTCGACGATGGGGAGCCGGTCGTAGACCATCGCGGTGGACTGCTTGCCGCGGAAGACCACCTCGCGCAGCGTCGCCAGGCCCATGTCCTCGAACGAGAAGACCGTCCCGTGCTCGTCGCGGCACAGCAGCGGCTCCACGTGCTCGGCGTCGACGAACCGCTTGCCGTACCACCGCATCTGCGCCAGCTGCGCGGCGTTCTCGCTCGTCCGCTCGAAGCCGCCGCCCGCCCAGGTGCCGACGAGAAGGTCGGCGTCGACTGGTTCGAGCCGGTCGAAGAGTTCGGCCAACTTCGAGCCGTCGTACTCCTCTCCGGAGGCGATGACGTCGAGGACTTCCTGCGCGGTGCCCATGGGTGGGGTCTCCTTCGGCCGGTGGGCGGACGGGGTGCGTGGGGCGTGCGGGGCGGCGCCCGACTCGCCCGGCAGGGGAGCGGAGTCCCCTCGGCCGGGCCGTACGGGATCGAAGCGGTGGTACATGCGCGCATGCCAGAGCACCACCCGCTCCAGCGCCACCGCGGAACCATACCCGGCCGCGGTGAGCGGAGCCAGGGACCGCCGGCAGTCGTCGATCGCCGTCTCGGCCCGCTGGTACGCCTCCCGTTGGCCGAGACCGAGCGCCAGGGCGTCGGTCTTCCCCTCGTGCCGTTCCCGCTGGTGGCCGCGCAGGTCGTTGAGCAGTCGGATCGCGATCGCCGCCTGGCGCAGCGCCCCGCGCAGCACGGGCAGGCGCCGGGGCAGATCCGGTTCGTCCATGAGGGCCCACAGGGCGGTGACCTGCTGTTCCACGCCGATCGTCCAGGCGCCGTGGGTCAGGTAGTCGGCCAGTTCGGGCAGCCCGCCGCCGGCGGCAGCGGTGCGTGCGGCCGCGCGTTCGCGGTCCATGCCCACGAGGGTCTGGTGCATGCTTTTCCGCCACGGGGCGAGGAGTTCGGGCCGGCCGTCGTGCTCCATGGCCTCGACGATCTCGGCCAGTGCGCGCGCCACCGGGTCCGTGCTCGGGCCGCCGTCGTCGCGTCCGGCGAGGACCTCGTGCCAGGCCCGGACGCGGGCGTCCGTGGTGGTGCGTTCGGTGCTGTCCGAGCCGGTCCGGAGGGCCGACGGGCCCCGGGGGGCGGGCCGTTCCGGTGCGTCCAGGACGTTGTCGATGGCCATCAGCCAGACCGTCAGGCGGGACAGCTGGTAGCAGCGCTCGGGCGGCAACCACGGGGTGAAGAACGCCGTTTGGAGGCACATCAGGGGGACGAGCGCGGGGCTCACGGGCAGGCCGAGCCCTTTGAGCCAGATGTCGAGCCGCGGCATGTTCCGCAGTGCGGCGGAGCATGTGTCCGCTTGGGAAACGATCTCCCGGGGAGGGTGGCTGGCAGGTCGCGAAGTGTCCACGCCGCCAGGCTACGTCCGGTCCCCGGAGGTTCCCGCGCACGGGGCGGCGGACGGTTCCGGCGCGAACGGCCGCACCGTGCACGGCGGAACCAGGAGGAGCAGAGGACCGATGCCACCAGGACGTACCGAGCCCGCGATACCGGACGCGCACCCCGCACCGTCCCTCGTGCGCCGTGCCGACCGCGCCCTCGCACTGGCCACCCGCCACGCCCTCGCACTGGCCACCCGCCACGCCCTCGCCACCCAACGGGACGACGGTTCGTGGCGTGCGGTGCCCGACCCGCGCATCACCGAGACCGCACTGTGCACACTGGCCCTGGCACGCTCCCCGTACCCGGGGGCCGACCGCGCCGCCGAGCGGGGGAAGGTGTGGCTCGCCGCCGGCGCCGCCCCGCAGCAGCACCATCCGGTGGCCCACGCGGTGGAGACCGCACTGCGCTCCCTGGCCCTGGACACCGGCGAACCCGTCGACGTCAGCCACCCCGCCTTCACGGACCGGGCGCTGTCGGCCCGCGCCAGGCTCCTCGCGTCCGTCGCCCTGCACACCGCCCGGCCGACCCGCGGCGGCCCCCGACCCGCCGCCCTGCGCGCCCGACTGGCCGCCGCCGTCGAGGCCCCGGAACGGCTCAAGCGCTGGACCCAGGTGGAACTCTGGTCCGCGCACGCCCTGGTGGAGCTGCACTTCGGCGACCGGGCGGCCGCGCTGCGGGCCACCCGGCTGATCGCCGACCAACAGTCCCCGGCGGGTGACTTCTTCGCCAATCCGGTCAGTACCGCCCTCGCCGCGCTCGCGCTCCAGGCGGCCGCCCCCGGCACGACGGCCACCCGACGCTGCGCGGAGTACCTGCTCGCCAGTCAACTGGCCGACGGTACCTGGCGGTTCGTCACCAGCGACGTCTGGGACACCGCACTGACCGTGCGGGCTTTTTGCGGTGCGGCGGACTTCGACGCCTGGGGATCGGGGCCCGCGGTGGCGTTCCTGGTCGCCGCGCAGAACCCGGACGGCGGCTGGCCGTACCGCTCGGGCGTCGAGTCCGACAACGACACCACGGCCGCCGCCCTGATCGCGCTGGCCGGCGCGCACGGTGCGCCCGGCGCGACGTTACGGGCCGGCCTGCGCCACCTCGCCGAGCAGCAGACGCCCGACGGGCTCTGGCGCACCTGGCAGTCCGCCGGCGATCCTCCGGTGGACGACGTGATCGCCCACGTCGTGACCGCACTGGACCGCCACGCCGAGGGGCATCGGGTGCCGGTGGCCGCGGCGCGTGCCTGGCTCGCCCGGCGCTTCGCCGCACACGGGCGGTGGCGCGCCGGCTGGTACCGCGGCCTGCCGTACGCCACCGCCGAGGTGCTGCCGGCCCTCGACGCGGCGGCCCACCCGGGCGGCCATCCCGCAGCCCGGGCCCTGGCCGAGACCCGCAATGCCGACGGTGGTTGGCCCGTCGAGGAGGGCGGCCCCAGCGCGCCGGCCGCCACCGGACTGGCCCTCGCCGCCCTGGAACGCGGCGGCGTGCACGAGCCCACCTACGGGGCGCAGGGCCTGCGCTACCTCCTGCGGACCCAGCACGACGACGGCACCTGGCCCGGCGTCCCGCTGATGTACGGCCCCCGCCCGCTCCTGACGCACTTCCCCACCCAGAACCACGCACTCACCGTCGACGGCCTCCTCGCGGTGCTGCGTCGGCTCCGCGCCGCCGGCGGAGCGCCGTGAGGGCGGCCGGCGTGCCGGGCAACGGCCCACGGGGCGGGACTCCGCGACGGGCCGCCGGCGTCCCCGGACGCGTGCCGCTGATGGGGCACGCCGCACCGCTCCGGCGTGACCCGCTGCGCTTCCTGTGCGGACTGCGGCAGCGCGGCCCGGTGACGAAGATCTACATCGGTCCGCGGCCGGTGCACGTCGTCAACTCACCCGACCAGGTGCGGGAGTTGTTGACCGTGCAGGCCCGGTCCTTCGACAAGGGCGCCATGTTCGACGCCCTGCGTGTGCCGCTCGGCGACGGGTTGATCACCGCCGTGGGCGAGCGCCACCTGTGCCACCGCCGACTGGTGCAACCCGCCTTCCACCACGAGCGGATCGCCCGCTACGCCCGGACCATGGCGGAACGGTCCCTGGCCCGGTCCGCCGACTGGGCGCCCGGCACCACGCGCGACCTGGTGCCGGACATCCACCGCCTGACCCTCGACGTCCTGCTGCGCACGCTCTTCGCCGATCCGCACGAGCCGGGCCTGGACGCCGCGGTCAAGGACTGGCTGACCGTCAAGTACCACTCGATGCGCCTGGCCCTGTCGCCGCTGCACGCCTGGGCCGAACGCGTCCCGCTGCTTCCCGGCTGGCGACCGCCGGACGCCGGCCCGTTGCGGCGGTTGGTCGACGTCCAGCTCCGCATCATCGCGAACTACCGCGCCGACGGGCGGGACCGCGGCGACCTGCTGTCGATGCTCCTGCTCGCCGGCGGCCCGGAGGGGGCGCTGACCGACGCCGAAGTGACCGACGAGCTGATCACCATGTTCCTGGCCGGCACCGGCACGGTCAGCGCGTCCCTGGCCTGGGCGCTGCACGAGATCTCCCGCCGCCCGGACGTCCAACGACGGATCCACGACGAACTCGACACCGTGCTCGCGGGACGACCACCCGCGTTCGAGGACCTGCCGGCACTGGTCCACACGCGGCAGGTGCTGACCGAGGTGCTGCGGCTGCACCCGCCGTCCTGGCTGCTGATGCGCCGCGCGGTGCGGCCGGTCACGCTCGGCGGGGTCCGGCTCGACCCGGGCGACGAGGTGTTCTTCAGCCCGTACGCCCTGCACCGCGATCCGCACCTGTACGAGGACCCGGAGGTCTTCGACCCCGACCGGTGGCCGGCCGACGCCGCGGCGAAGGCGCCGCGGCACACCTTCCTGCCGTTCGGGGCGGGCAGTCGCCTGTGCATCGGCGAGGACTACGCCTGGACCGAACTCACCCTGGCGGTCGCCGCGTTCACCGCCGGCCGCCGCCTGGAACCGGCCGGCACCGCTCCCGTCCGGGCCCTGGTCGGCACCGTCCTGCGCCCGGACCGACTCCCGCTGACCGCCCGGCCCCGCCCGTCCTGACCCGTCGCCACCACCACGCCGCCAGGCCGCCACCACACCGCCGCACCGTCAGCGGCCAACCACCAATTACCAACCATCACCCACCAGTTACCAACCATCAACTACCCACCACCAGAACCCTTCCCCACCCCTCCTCGTTGGTCGGAGCCGCACATGTCCCTCCCCGCACCGTCGTCCGACGGCGCGGCGCATGCCGCGCCGCAGCCCGGCCCGCCGCCCGGCACCGGGACCGCTTCGCAGCCGGGCCCGCGGCCCGTCCCGCCGTCCGGACGGTTTCAGGACCGGGTCGCCCTGGTGATCGGTGGCGCCTCCGGGATCGGTGCGGCCTGTGCGGCGCGCCTGGCCGGGGAGGGGGCCGTGGTGGTGGTCGCGGACCTCGACGAGGACGGCGCGGAGCGGGTGGCGGCGCGGATCGCCGCGGCCGGTGGCACGGCCCTGGCGCGCCGGGTCGACGTCACCGACCCGGACGGCGTCGCCCGGGTCGTCACGGATGCCGCCACCGTGCGCAACGGCCTGCGGATCGCGGTGAACAGCGCCGGGATCAACGGCCCGCTCAGCCCGCTGGCCGAGCTGTCGCCCGCCGACTTCGACGCCGTGCTGAAGGTGAACCTGCACGGCGTCTTCCACGCCCTGCACCACCAACTGCCCGCGATGGCGCCCACCGGCGGCGTCATCGTCAACGTCGCCTCCATCGCCGCGCATGCGGGCTTCCGCAACCACGCCGCCTACGCAGCGGCCAAACAGGGCGTCCTCGCGCTGACCCGGACCGCGGCCAGGGAACACGCCGACCAGGGCATCCGGGTGCTGTCCGTGTCGCCGGGCCTCGTCGAGACGCCCATGGTCACCGCGTTGCCGCCCCGTGCCACCGACGGACTGCTCTCCGCCGTCCCGTTGGGGCGCGCGGCCCGACCGGCCGAAGTGGCCGCACTCGTCGCGTACCTGGTGTCCGACGACGCCTCCTACCTGACGGGCAGCGATCACGTGGTCGACGGCGGATACCTGGCCAAGTAGCGGCCGCGCCGCCCCGCTGCCGGTGGCCCGTCCGCGTCGGCCGGGTTAAGCGGAAGCGGTGCTGATGACTTGTACCGGCGCTCTGGTGCCGCCTCGTCGGCCAGGGATACTTTCTGATGCGAGGTGCCCCATAACGGGGCATCGAGAGATTGGGGGGAAAAATGCGCAAGATTGCGGTAACGGCCGCAGGTCTGACGCTGGCCGTGGGGCTCCTCGGGCTCACCGTGGCGCCCAGCGCCGCGGCGGCGACGCCGTGTCCGTCCGGAGCGGTCTGCATCCGGGAGACCAACGGCAGCATCCTGAGCAAGAACATCTTCTACAGCTACGGCGCCCACAACCTGTCGAACGTCACCGGTGACCGGGTGATCGTGAACAACCAGACGGGCGGCGCCGGATTCCAGTTCTGCTACGGGTACAACGGTGGTGGCGGCTGCTCCGTCGTGATGCGCGGCCTGGGCGAATCCGCGCCGTACAACATGACGCCGATCAACTCCGTGGTGCTGGTGCCGTAGGCGCCACAGCGGCGCGACCGGCCGGGTCGACCCAGCCGGCACGGCATGACCAGGCGGCCGGCCAGGGACCTTGGGGAGGTCGTTGGCCGGCCGTCCAGTCGTCGGGCCGGGCGTCGGGAGGGCGCGGTGGCCCGTCAGACGGTGGCGCGGAAGCGGTTCCGGTATTCCGTCGGGGTGGTGTCGAGCGTGCGGCGGAAGGCGCGGACGAGCGTGTCGACGGTGTGGAACCCGCAGGCGGAGGCGACGCGTTCGACGGTGTCGTCCGTCGATTCCAGTCGGTTGCGGGCCACTTCGACCCGGGCCGCCTCGACGTAGGCCGCGGGGGTCGTGCCCAGTTCGGTCTTGAAGAGGCGGGTGAGCTGGCGCTCGCTGACCTTGGCGTGTGCGGCGAGGTCGGCGACGGTGAGGCTGCCGGTGAGGGTGCGCGTGATGTGGTGGCGGAGTTCGTCCATGCGCCGGGTCGTCGAGACGGGCTCCAGCGGAACGCTGAACTGGCTCTGGCCGCTGGGTCGTTTGAGGTACATCACGAGCTGTCGGGCGACGCCCAGGGCCGCGGCCTCGCCGAAATCGTCCGCCACCAGGGCCAGCGACAGGTCCAGGCAGGCGCTGATGCCGGCGCCGGTCCACACGTCGCGGTCGCGGATGAAGATCGGGTCGGCGTCCACCTCGATCGACGGGTGTTCGGCGGCGAGTTGCCGGGCGGTCGACCAGTGGGTGGTGGCGCGCCTGCCGTCGAGCAGACCGGCGGCGGCGAGGAGGTGCGCGCCGACACAGACGGAGGCGACGCGCCGGGTGCGCCTGGCGAGCGTCCTGACCCATTCGACCACCGCCGGGTCGGTGACCGCCCGGACGCGGCCGTCGCCGTCCACCTCGACCGAGCCGGGGACCAGCAGGGTGTCGATGCCCCTGCCGGCGACCTCGTGGAAGGTGGTGTCGGGCAGGACGCGGACGCCGGCCGAGGTGGTGACGGGGTCCATGGTCGCGGCGGCCAGTGCGACGCGGTAGCCCGGCTCACCGGCCAACTCCCTTTGCAGGAGCGCGAACACCTCCGGGGGACCGGTCACGTCCAGTAGGTCGACGCCGTCGAAGAGGACGATGACGACGAACCGTTCGATGCTGCTCACGAGGGTCTCCGTCCGACGGGCGAGCCTCCGGGGATGTCCGGATCTGCAGGTTACATGTCATTGCCGACATGCGCGGCGGCTCCTAGCGTGGGAGACGGCCACCACGTGCTGGCCCCGACCGACCGATCCGCACCCCGAGGGGACACCGCCATGCCTACACCCACCCTGCGCGAACTCACCGGCCTCGACCAGACGCCGGCGTCACTGGCCGATGCGACCCTGATCCTGGTCGACTACCAGAACACCTACACCCGCGGCGTGCTGGAGCTGACGGGGTGGCAGCCGGCCCTGGACGCCGCGGCGGCACTGTTGGCCGACGCGAGGAAGGCCGGCGCGAAGGTCCTGCACGTCATCCACGACGGCGGGGAGGGCAGCGCCTACGACATCCGGACCGAGATCGGTCGGATCCACTCCAGCGTGGCGCCGGTCGACGGCGAGGACGTCGTGGTCAAGGCCGCCCCCGATGCGTTCGTCGGCACCGACCTGGGGGAGCGCGTCGACGCCGCCGGCAACAAGGACGTCATCGTCGTCGGCTTCATGACGCACATGTGCGTGACCTTCACGGCCCAGGGCGCCTTCCTGCGCGGCAACCGGCCCACCGTGGTGGCCGACGCCTGCGCGACCCGGCCGCTGCGGACGGCCGTCGCCGAACAGCCCGCCGACCAGATCCACCACGGTGCGCTCGCCACGATCGCCGACCTCTACGGCGTCGTCGTGCCGTCCGCCGCCGCGCTGGGCTGAGCGTAGGTCCCTTGCCGCCGCGCCGGCGCGCCGACCGCGGGGGAGCGGGCGGCCGGCCCGGCGCGGCGGTTCCGGGGCGGGTCAGCGCGCGTCGTCCGCCCGCCAACGGAGGGTCATCTCGGGCAGTGCCTCCATGTTGCGACTGCCGTCGTCGGTGTCGACCACGGTGAACCCGTGCCGGGCGTAGAACGACCTGGCGCCGGTGTTCTGTTGGAAGACGTGCAGCGAGACGTCGCCGGCGCTGTGCCGTTTGACCTCGTCGAGCAGGAGCGTCCCGATGCCCTGGCGCAGGACGTCCGGACGCAGGTAGAGGTCGTGCAGTACCGCTCCCTCGACGGTGGCGTAGCCGACGACCTCGGTGCCGCGCAGCGCGACCCACGTCCGGTACGCGGGCAGCACGACGTCCCGCACCCACTGGGTCACTTGGTCGTGGGTGCGCCGCTGCGGTGGGAGGTACGGCATGGTCGCGGCCCGGGAAGCCATGTGGACGTGGGCGATCGCGGGCGCGTCGGTCGGCTCCCCGGGGCGGATCACGGTCTCTGCGTCGACGGTCATCGCAGCAAGGTAACGCGATGGGGCCGGCGAGGTGGGCGAGATGAGAGGGAGAGGGGGAGCGAGGAGGGGCGAGGGGGACGGTGGGGGGAGAGGGGCGCGCCGACTGGCCGGGTTCGTTCGGGGACCGACAGACGAGGTGTAGGTTAGGTTAGGCAAACCTAAGTAGCCCTCCCTGGTTGCCCCTGGAGAACCCGGATGCGTCTTTTCAGTGCTCGCGCTCACACTCCGACCGCCGCCGAGCGTGTCCGCTCGATCCTGGCCGCCGCCCATTCCATGACGGTGGTGAGCGACGGGCTGCACACCGAGGTGCGGCGCCTCGACGGCACCGACGCGATGGGCCACTTCCACCTGCACGCCCCCTGCGACGGCGACGTCGCCCACCTGGTCGGACGCGTCCCGGTCCGGTTGGAACTCACCGACATCGCGCCCGTTCCCGTGCGCGACCGGCTGCGGGCGCGCGTCACTGTGGCCGGGCTGCTGGCCGCCCCGTACGGCCCCGACGCCGCGAAGAGCACCTGCATGGAATTCGGCCAAGCCGTCCTCGAAGACGCCGAAGGACGCAGCTACGTGACCCTCGAAGCCCTGGAGGCGGCCGAACCGGATCCCGTGGCGACGAGCGAGGCGGGCATGCTGACCCACCTCGTCGACCGCCACGCCGAACTCGTCCCCCTGCTGCTGCGCCTCGTCCGACCGCTCCCGGAAGCCGGCGTGCTGCGCGTGCTGCCGGTGCGGATGGACCGCTACGGGCTGGTCCTGCGCCTCGAATACCCGAACGGCCACCGGGACGTGCGGCTGCCCTTCAGTGCACCGCTGACCCATGTCGACCAGGCGGGCCCCCGGATCCACGCCCTCGCGGCCACCGCGCGACGCCTCTCCCACACCAGCCACCTGCTCACCTGAGTCGCCGGCGGGCGCCGGAGGGGCGCCCGCCGCGTCACGTCCCTCGCGTCAGCAGAACGGCCCGCCCCGAAGGGCGGGCCGTTCGACGTGCGCGCTGCGCGTCACGAGTCGGCGGAGGTCTCCGGGCTACGAGGCCGGGTCGGCGGTGCGTCGGCGGCCGCGTCGGGCGGCGGTGACGGCGCTCGCGCCGGCGGCCACGGTCAGCGCCGCGGCGGCGGTGAGCGGGCCGGCCGGGACCTCGGAACCGGTCGCGGCGAGGGCGCCGGTCGAGCCGCTCGGCCCGGTGGTGCCGGACGGTCCGGTGGTGCCGGGCGTGGTGAGAGCGCTGTCCGACGGGGCGCCGGACGCGGGGAGTTGGGCGTCCTCGGTGAGGGCGAGGGCCACGCTGACCGGGTCGAGGGCGTCCCCCGCCTGGTAGGAGCCGCCGAACGCCTTCGCGCCACCCGCGGTGAGCGTGGCCGGAACCCGGTCCAGGGCCACCACGTCGCGCTGCGCGGACGGGACTCCGGAAGGGAGCGCGAGGGTGGCCACCGTCAGCTGCCGGTACGTGGTGACCTCACCGGACTCCCGGTCCTTGGCGGAGACGTCGGCGATCAGCGAGCCGGTGCGGCCCTCGACCCGCACGTGCAGCGCGCTGAAGCGGAGGTCGAGGGCGTAGGTGCCGTTCGTCCGGTGGCCCAGGAAGCGGACGGTGCCTTGGAACGCGGCGTCCAGTGCGTGGCCGTCGGCCCGGTAGCTGCCGCGTGCCGCGCCGAACCGGTAGGCCGTGCCGTGGGCCGCTGCCCCGCCGGAGAGTTCGATCTTGCCGTGCGCGATGGGGCCGGTGAGGTAGGAGCGGAAGGACTCCTTGACGCCCCAGTCGAGGGTGCCCTTGACGATCCGGCCGTCGACGGACCGTCCGCCGGAGCGGGTGCCGGTCGGGGGCGGGGTGCTGGTGGAAGGCGTGGGGCGGTCCGTCGGTGCGCTGGTGGGGGCGGTGCCGGGGCGGGCCGGGGGAGTGGTGGTGCCGGCGCCGGGGGGCGTGGGGCGGGTCGGCGCGGAGCTGGTCGGGGCGGTGCCGGTCGGGGCGGCGGTGACGGTCAGGGTGGCGGGGTCGAGGGCGGTGCCGGCCTGGTACATGCCGTTGAACGCCTTGGCGCCGTCGGCGGTGAGGGTCGCCGGTATGCCCTTGAAGGTCATCGCGCCGTGCGGGCCGTGGCCGGGGGTGACGCCCGAGAGGTCCAGGTCGGCGAAGGTGATGTCCTGCTGGGTGGCGCCGTTGAGGGTGACGTCGGCTTCGATGCGGCCCTTCGTGCCGTGGGTGACCACCTTCACGTCGGACACCGCGATGTCGAAGGAGTGCAGCGTCGAACGGAAGCGGACGGCGCCGCGGAACGCGACGTCGGTGCCGTGCGCGGCGGTGTCGTAGCTCCCGGTGCCGTCGGTGAAGGTGAACGGGCCGTTGCCGGCGGCCTGTTGTGCACCGTCGGTCGCGGTGACGGAGCCGGCCGCCAGGCCCGTCACGTAGCGGCGGAAGGACTCCTTCAGGCCCCAGTCGAGGGTGCCGTTCGTCAACTCCGTTCGGGGGCCGGCCGCGTCGGGGCGGTCGGCGGCCAGCGCGGGCAGGCTCAGCGCGCTCGCGCCGAGGGCGACGGCGATCGCGGCGGCGAGGGTCATCGGGCGTCTGGTCAGGGGCATGGCGGGTGGATCTCCTCGGTCGGGGTGGGGAGTGGGGAGTGGGGAGTGGGATGGGGATGGGGACGGGGACGGGCCGCTGGGTGGTGCTACGTGCGGTCGTCGGGTGCGGGGGAGCTGGCGCGGCGCCGGGCGCGGCCGCGGTGCAGGGCGACGCCGGCGAGGAGGGCGACGGTGGCCGCGACCATGGCCACGACGAGGCCGGTCGGGGAGCCCGCGCCGGCCGTCTCCGCAACGGCGTCGGTGGCCCCGGCGGCGTCGGCCGACCGGGTGGTGGCCGCAGCCTTCGGTTCGCTGCCGGGGTCGGGCAGTGCGGGCAGTTCCGCCGACGGGTCGAGGGCGATCGCCAGGGACAGCGGGTCCATCGCGGTGCCCCGTGCGTACAGCCCGCCGAACGCCTCGGCGCCCTGTGCGGTCAAGGTGGTGGGCACCTCGGAGAGCCGGACCAGGCCGCCCCGGGCGCCGAGGCGTTCGGCGGCGAACGTGACCAGCGGGACGTTCCGGGTCGTGCGCGCGCCGTGGGAGACGTCGGCGCGCAGCGTGCCCTCGCCCGCTTCGACGGTCACGGACGGGGCGCTCAGCGCGAGGTCGAGTCCGTGGCCGCCGGTGAAGCGCACGGTACCGGTGAACTCGGACGTCAGGCGCTGCCGTTGGGCGTCGAAGGTGCCCCGGCCGTCGGCGAAGCGGAAGAGCGCGCCGCCGTCCCGGGCGCCGTGGGTCAGCTGCCATCGGCCGCGGGTGAGGGTGCCGGTGACGTACTCGCGGAAGGTGCGCCGGACGCCCCAGTCCACGGCGCCGTCGCTGAACTGGCCGGTGGTGCGGCCCGGTTCGGGGGCCGCGCGCCGGGCCGCGGCGGGGGAGGGCGGGCCGGTCCGCCCGCGCTCGATGTCGGCGGACAGGCTCACCGGGTCCAGGGCGGTGCCGGCCGGGTAGTAGCCGGCGAAGGCGGCGGCGCCCTGGGCGGTCAGCGTGGTGGGGAGCTGGCGCAGCGTCACCGCGTCGCCGTCGCCGTGCATGTCGATGCCGCCGAGGGCGAGGGTGGCGAACGGGACGTGGCGGGTGGCGTCGACGGTCCCGCCGTCCTTGGCGCGGGAACTGACGTCGAGGTAGAGCGTCCCGCGGTCGCCGGAGATCCGGACGGTCGGGTGACTGAGGGTCAGGTCGAGTTGGTGCGTCCCGTCGGCGCGGCGGTGTCCCAGGAAGCGCACCGCGCCGGCGAAGGAGGCGTCGAAGGTGCCGGTGGCGGCGTCGTAGTCGCCCCGTGCCGAAGGGAAGCGGAACTGGCTGGCGCCGACGGTGGTGGCGCCGCCCGCCAGGGTGTAACTCCCGTGGGCGACGGGCCCGGTGACGTAGCTCTGGAACGACGTCTTCACTCCCCAGTCGAGACGCCCGCCCTGCACCGTGCGGGTCGCCGCGTGCGCCGTCGTGGCCGGCAGCAGCGCCAGCAGCAGCACGACGGGCAGCAGGAGCACCGGGCCGGCCAGGGCCGGGCGCGGGAAGCGTGTCGAACGGGTCGACGGGGGCATCGGGAGTCCCTCCGGGCCGGCGGGCGGCCTGCGTGAGTGTCTGCGGAGCGTGCGGGGCGCATGGCGCGCAGGGGTGCGGGGCGTTGCGGGGCGTGGCAGCCCCACCACCCCTGGTGGACTTAGGTAAGGCTAACCTAAACTACATCCGTCGGACGGGGAACCGTCCGTTTCCGCCCCTCACCGACCCCTACTCGACAGGACGGTGCTCGCGTGCCGACGCCCATCACCCCTCCGCGCCCGCTCCGTTGGACCACCGCGCTGGTCTGCCTCGTCGCCGTCCTGGTGTCCGTCACCGGCTGCGCCCAGGCACCACGGGGCGCACCCGCGCCACGAGCTGGGGCCACCGCCCCCGTGGACCGGGTGGAACCGCTGTCCCCCGCTCCCTCCCCGCACCTCCCCGCCACCGTCACCTCGGCCGACGGGCGCCGGACGACGGTGGCCCGGGCCGACCGGATCCTGCCGCTCTCCGGCAGCCTCAGCGAGATCGTCTTCACCCTCGGACTCGGTCCCCGCGTCGTCGCCCGCGACATCACCGCCACCTTCCAACAGGCCGCCGCCCTCCCGGTGGTCACCCGCAACCACGACGTCTCCGCGGAGGGCGTGCTGTCGCTCAAGCCGGACCTGGTGCTGGCCGAGACCACCACCGGACCGGACGAGGCGATGGCGCAGATCCGCGCCGCCGGCATTCCGGTGGTGGTGGTCGCCCCCGCCCGGGGACTCGACGACGTCGGCACCCGGATCCGCACGGTGGCGGACACGCTGGGCGTGCCGGACGCGGGCCGACGGCTCACCGAACGGTCGCAGGAGCGTCTCGCGGCCGCCCGCACGCACGTGCCGCGCGCCGCGCCCGGCCGACCGGTCCGCGTCGCCTTCCTCTACCTGCGCGGTTCCGCCTCGGTGTACCTGCTCGGTGGCGCGGGATCCGGCGCCACCTCCTTGCTCCGGGCGGCCGGCGCCGTCGACGCCGGCGCCGCCTCCGGGCTGACGAAGGACTTCACGCCCGTCACCAGCGAGGCCCTCGCGAAGGCCGCCCCGGACGCGATCCTCGTGATGCGCAAGGGACTTGAGTCGGTGGGCGGGGTCGACGGCCTGGTGCGGATCCCCGGCGTCGCCGAGACCCCCGCCGGCGTGGACCGCCGGGTGGTCGCGATCGACGACGGCGTGCTGCTGAACTACGGCCCGCGCACCGACGAGGTACTGCGCTCCCTGGTCGACCAGCTGTACGGCGGGGCCGCCGCGGACCGCGCGCCCGCGGGGCGGGGCGCCTGACATGACGACGCAACAGGTACCGACCGGCGGCCCGACCGCACCCCCGCAGTCGCCCCCGCAACCACCGCCCACCGCCCCGCACGCGCCCCCGCCGGCCGCCCGCCGCACCCGCAGCACCGCCTGGCTGCTCGCCGCGCTCACCGGCCTCACCCTGCTGTCTGCGGCGACCGGCGCCTACGCGATCCCGGCCGACGGGCTGCTCTCCTCCCTCCAGCACCACCTCGGACTGGGCGGACACCCGCTCGACCGGGTCGCCGAGTCCGTGCTGTGGCACGTCCGGCTGCCGCGGATCGTGCTGGCGCTGCTCGTCGGCGGCTCGTTGGGCTGCGCCGGCGCCCTGATGCAGGGCGTCTTCCGCAATCCGCTGGCCGAGCCCGGCGTCATCGGCATCTCCTCGGGCGCGGCGGTCGGCGCGGTCGCCTGCCTGGCACTGGGACTGGACTTCCTCGGCACCTGGACCGTGTCCGCCTGCGCCTTCGCGGCCGGTCTGGCCACCGTGACGGTGGTGTACGCGATGTCCCGGGCCGACGGCCGCACCGAAGTCGTCACGCTGATCCTGACCGGGATCGCGGCCAACGCTTTCGCCGGCGCCCTGATCGGCACCTTCCTCGCGTTCGCCGACACCGCAGCGGTCAACCAGATCACGTTCTGGCAGTTGGGCTCACTCGCCCAGGCCACCTGGTCGAAGGTGCTCGCCGTGCTGCCCTGCGCCGCCCTCGGCCTGGCCCTCGCACCCCGCTACGGCCGCCGCCTGGACCTGCTCGCGCTCGGCGAAGGGCCCGCCCGGCACCTGGGCGTGGACGTCGAACGGATGCGGCTCGCCCTCGTCCTCGTCATCGCCCTGCTCACCGCCGCCGCGGTCGCGGTGTCCGGTGTGATCGGCTTCGTCGGGCTGGTCGTCCCGCACCTGCTGCGGATGGCGGCCGGACCCGGCCACCGCTTCCTGGTGCCCGGCAGCGCGCTCGGCGGCGCCGTGGTGTTGCTCGGCGCCGACCTGGCGGCCCGCACCGCGGCGGCCCCGGCCGAACTCCCCCTCGGCGTACTGACCGCACTGGCCGGCAGTCCCTTCTTCTTCTGGCTGCTGCGCCGCGCCCGCCGCAAGCAAGGAGGCTGGTCATGACGGCACGCCCCACGACCCCGACGTCGGACCCCGCCCCGTCGAGCCCCACCACCGGGCGGTGGTCCCGGCTGACCGCCCTGCTCGCCCCGCGGCCCCGGACGCCGCCCGCGCCCCACCGGCCCGGCGCGGTGCTCGCCGAGGCCCGCGCGCTGCACGTGCGCCGCGGCACCCGCGACGTCCTCGCCGGCGTCGACCTGACCGTGCGCGCCGGCGAGGTCCTCGCGCTGGTCGGCCCGAACGGCGCCGGCAAGTCCACCCTGCTGGCCGCACTCGCCGCGGACCTGCGCCCCACCGCCGGAGCCGTGCACCTCTGTGGACGACCGGTCGGCGACCACACCCCCGGGGAACTGGCCCTCCGCCGCGCGGTGCTGCCCCAATCGGCCACGCTGTCCTTCCCGTTCACCGTCGAGGAGGTCGTCCGCATGGGGCGGGCGCCCTGGGCCGGCACCCCGCACGAGCGCGACGACGACACCGCCGTCGCGACCGCGCTCGCGGCCACCGAGACCACCCCGTTCGCCACCCGCCCGTTCTCCGCCCTCTCCGGCGGCGAACGCGCCCGGGTCGCCCTCGCCCGGGCCCTCGCCCAGTCGACGCCGTTGCTGCTGCTGGACGAGCCGACCGCCGCCCTCGACCTGCGCCACCAGGAACTCGTGCTGCGCCTGTGCCGCGGCCGCGCCGCCGCCGGCGCCGCCGTGGTGGTCGTCCTGCACGACCTGGGCCTGTCCGCCGCCCACGCCGACCGCACGGCCGTCCTGCACGAGGGCCGGATCGCCGCGGTGGGCCCGCCGTCCGACGTCCTGCGACCCGCACTGCTCAGCCGGGTCTACCGGCACCCCGTCGAGGTCCTGCCGCACCCGCGCACCGGGGCGGCCCTGGTCCTGCCGCACCGGCCGTGACGCGCCTGGCGGCCGGTCAGAGACGGTCGTCGGGCAGCTCCTGATAGCGCTGCCGCAGGATGTCGAGGAGCGGGTGTGCGGTGTCCAGCGGTACGTCGTCGACGGCCGCGAGGGGCCGGACGCCGATCGCGGCGTTGGTCGCGAACGCGGCCCGCAGGTGCGGGAGTTCGGTGCGCGGCACCGGGCGCCGCCGCCACGGGTGCGCGGCCTGGAGCAGCCGCATGGTCACCCCGGGCAGCACCCGCGCCGCCGGCCACACGACGTGTCCTTCGGCGTCGACGAAGCCGACGTTCCACGTCGCGCCCTCGGACAGCAGGTCGGTCCCCGGCTCGACGAACAGCGCGTCGTCGGAGCCGGCCCGCTGCGCGGCCCGCCGGGTGGCCAACTGCCCGAAGAGGCCGACGTGCTTCACCTCGGGCATCTCCCGCTGGTACGCGACGGTGCTGACCCGCAACGGCGCCAGCGGGCCGCCCACCGGGCGGCAGGTGACCAAGAGGTGCGGCGCGGCGTCGGCTCCGGGCCGGGCCACCCCCAGGTCAGGGTCGAACACCGTCACCCGCACGGCCAGCGAACCCGTCCGCCCGTCCACGGCCTGGCCGAGGAGGGCGCGGACCCGCGCGCGGTCCAGCGCGGCGTCGAACACGGCCCGGCAGTCGGCCTCCAGACGGTCGAGGTGCAACGACAGTCCCTTGACGCGCCCGTCGTCGACGCGCAGCGTCGTGAAGTGGCCGAAATTGGTGAGCGCCAGTGCCTTGAGCGCGTCGACGCCGACCGGTTCGCCGTTGAGGTAGTCCATCGGTTCAGTCTGACAGCGCCGCAGGTGACACCGGTGTCGGCGGTCGCGGACCGGGCCGGCGCGGCGGAGGCCCCGGGCGGTCCGCCGCGGCCGGATCCCGGCCCGTCACGCCGTGCGGACCGCGTCGGCGAGCCGCGCCACCTGGGCCAGCGTCGGCTCCGCGAGGAACTCGGGCGCCCGGCGGGTGAAGACCTCGGCTTGCGCGGCGCCGACGAGTTCGCTCGCCACCTCCGCGACCATGGCGATCATCGCCAGCGAATCGCCGCCCAGTTGGTGGAAGTCGGTGCCCGACCCCATCCCGTCTGGGTCGGTGCCCAGCACCCGCGCCCAGATCTTCGCGACGGCCGCCTCGGTGTCGTCCAACGGCGTCGCGTCGGCGGGCGCCTGCGCGTCGGCGAACGGATCGGGCAGCGCGGACGCCGCGACCTTGCCGTTCACGGTGCGCGGGATCTCCGCGACCACCAGCATGGCGGCGGGCACCATGTACGACGGCAGGCGTTCGAGGAGGTGTTCCGTCAGCTCCGACACCTCGACCGGGGGGACGTCGGGCTGCAGCACGACGTAGCCGCACAGCGCCCGGTCTGTCCGGCCGGGCGGGGTCCGGGGCACGACGACCGCCGCCGCGACCGCCGGGTGCGACTCCAGCGTGAACGCGATCTCCGACGGTTCGATGCGGTGCCCCCGCACCTTGACCTGGTCGTCGACGCGCCCGCAGCACTCCACCTCGCCCGACGGCAGCCGGCGCGCCAGGTCCCCGGTGCGGTAGACACGGGTGCCGTCGGCCAGCCGCACGAACCGCTGCCGGGTCAGGTCCGGCCGGCCCCGGTAGCCGCGAGCGAGCTGCACGCCGCCGATGTAGAGCTCACCGGTCTCGCCCGGCGCGACGAACCGGCGCTCCGCGTCGAGCAGGAACAGCGAGACGCCGTCCCGCGGCAGCCCGATGGGCACGTTCGCACCGGTGTCCCGTTCGGCGTCGAAGACGTGGTCGCTGACGCCGATGGTGGCCTCGGCCGGCCCGTAGAGGTTGATGATGCGGCAGGCGGGGCCGAACACCTCGCGGGCCCGCAGGGCGAGGGCCCGGGTGAACTGCTCCCCGATCACCATCAGCGTGCCGACCGCGCCGGGCCGCAGCCCCAACCGGGTGATCAGGTCCAGGTGCGACGGCGTCAGCGCGAGCGCGGTCGCACCGGCCTCGATCACCTCCTGCAACGACAGGTGGTCGAGTTCGTCGCGCATCAGCAGCAGCGTGCCGCCGACCAGGAACGGCAGGACCAGGGAGATCTGCGCGACGTCGAAGGAGAGCGAACACAGCAGGGGGAGCCGGGTGTCCGGGCCGATGCCGTGTTCCCGCAGCGCCCAGTGCGCGTAGTTGGTCAGGCTGCGGTGCTCGATGTCGACGCCCTTGGGCCGGCCGGTCGAGCCGGAGGTGTACACCACGTACGCCAGGTCCGACGGGGCCGGGGGCGTCGGCGGTTCGCCCGGGTCGGACGCGTACGACAGCTCGTCCAGCACCAGCCGGTCGCACCCTTCGGGCAGGAAGTCCCGCCCGTCGTGCGGGTGTTGGGTCAGGCACAGCGGTGCCCGGGCGTCCTGGAGCAGGTCGCGGATCCGTCCGTCCGGGTGCTTGGTGTCCATCGGCAGGTAGGCCGCGCCGGCCAGCAGCGCCCCCCAGGCCCCGGTGACCGCGGCCACCGTCCGGTCCGTGCACAAGCCGACGACGGTGTCCCGGCCGATGCCGCGGGCCCGCAGCTCCGCGGCGACCACCCGCGCCCGACGGTCGAGTTCGGCGTAGCTCACCTCGCCTTCGGGGCCGCTGATCGCCACCGCGTCGGGGCGCGCCCGCACCTGCTCCCGGAACAGGTCGACCACCGTCCGGTCCCCGGGCCCGGCACTCCCGTCGGCCGGGACCGGCGGCAGCAGCGTGGCCCGCTCGCGGTGGGCGGCCGGCGACAGGGACTCGCCGAGCGCGTCGAGCAGCCGTTCCGCCCCGGCCGCCGCCTCCTCGCCGGGCCACCAGGACAGGGTCAGTTCGGTGCGGCCGTCGGACTCCACGACGTTCAGGCCCAACGGGCTGGCCGGCTCGCGTGGGGCGAGCAGATAGGTCGCGACCGGCTCGAAGGCGTCGGTGGCGAACGCGTCGGCGGACGTCCGGCCGAGGCTGTTCACGCCGGCCAGCGAGGAGAAACGATCCGTCCGGCGCGCCTTGCGGTCCACCCCGCGCACCAGCATGCGCAGCAGCCCGAGCGGCACCTTCAGCACCTCCGGCCCCGGGGCGCGCACGGTGCCCCGGCGTTCCGACAGCACGGTCAGCAGCTGCTGCTGGGTGGCCTGCCACCCGTCTTCCGGGGTGACCTGGAGCGAGACGGTGACCGCGAAGTTGGAGGTGGAGCGCACCTGCGGGTGGTACGGCCGCAGGTCCACCGGAATGCTCACCGGCACCGTCTCCTGCCCCGACAGTCGTGCCAGTTCGGTGGCCAGCCGCGCGGCCACCGCGGGGAAGGTGCCGTCGATCGAGCGCCGCCACCAGCGGTGGCCGCCGAACCGCGCGTCCGCCGGCACGCCCAGCAGCGACGGGAGGACGAAGTCCTGGTTCTTGGCGTCGGCCTGGGCGATCAGCGGATCGTCCAGTTCGGCCACGGTCGTCACCGACTCGGCGCCCTCCGGCTCCTCACCGCGCAGCGCCCGGAAGACGTCCAGCGCCCACAGGCGCAGCCCGCGGGCGTCCATCACCGCGTGCGAGGCGCGGAAGACGACGGCCGGGAACTCCCCGTCGCACAGCACGACCTCGCAGTACGCGCCGTGCACCGGCAGGGGCCGCCGCAGCTCGGCGACGTCGTTGAGGGTGGTGCGGTCCAACACCGTGCCGGTCGCGCACCGGACCGGCGGCGGCCGGCGACTGTCCGACCAGCGGTTTCCTCGCCGGGCCAGCCGGGCTCCGGGACAGGACTCCGCGGCCGTGGCGACCGCCCGGCGGAGTTCCGCGGCGTCGATCCGACCGGCGCCCTCGACGACGAGGTTGAGCACCGGCGACAGCGTGGCGGGGAACCCGAGGTACCAGTGCTCGAAGGGGACCACGGTCCTGGAGAAACGATCAGTGTCCGCCATGGTGGCTGGTTTCGACTTCATGCCCGCATCGAACTGCACTCGACACTACGCAATTCACTAGAGCATTCGGTGCACCCCACCGGTCGGTGCGGGATGCGGGCGGGCCGCCGGGCGTCGCGCTCGGGCCCCGGGCACCGGCCGCGGCCAGGTCGCGCCGGACGGACTGACAGCCACCATCCTTCACCAAAAACATGCATTCTGCACGGCCTCCCCATGACAGTCATGACTGTCTCACCGTTCCGTCGGCGTGACAGCGTGGCTGCTGCCACCGCCCGAGGGGAATGCGATGAACAAGGGGTACGCGGTCTTCTGCGATGCCGACCGGCAGTTCTACGACGCTCCGCACCGCGTCGCCGGCGATCCCGCCGGACGCACCGCGCCGTACGCGGTGCTGGGCCGCGAACTGCCCGACGGCTGGCAGCGCCACCGCGCGGGCGACTGGCTGGCGTTCCGGCCACTGGACCGCGAACTGCCCGTCCAGGGCTGGAAGATCCACGTCTCGGCCTGCCTGGACAACGCGGAACGGGTGCTGGCGAAGGTCTGGGACCACTGCGTCCCGCGCTCGGTGGCCTTCAAGTGCATACCGAGCCGCTACCTGCTGCACATGCGCAACGCCAAGTACGCGGACCGCGGCGCCAGCGGCAAGTTCCTGACCGTCTACCCCGCCGACACCGAGCAGTGCGGGGTGCTCGCCGAGGAACTGTCCGCCCTCCTGGCCGGCGAGCCGGGACCGTACATCCTGAGCGACCTGCGCTGGGGCGCCGGACCGGTCCACGTCCGCTACGGCGCCTTCACCGAACGGTACTGCCACGACGAGCACGGCGACCGGCGGCCGGCGATCGCGGACGACCGCGGCACGCTCGTCCCCGACCTGCGCGAACCCGCCTTCCGCCCCCCGACGTGGGTGCCGCTCCCGGACTTCCTCGCACCGCACCTGGCCGCCCGCGACGCCACCACCGTCGCCGACCTGCCGTACACGATCGAACGGGCCCTGCACTTCTCCAACGGCGGCGGCGTCTACGTCGCCCTCGACCGGCGCACCCAGCGGCGCGTGGTGCTCAAGGAGGCCCGACCGCACGCCGGCCTGGCCGCGGACGAGGCGGACGCGGTCGCCCGCCTGGCCCGCGAACGCGACGCGCTGCAACGGCTGTCCGGCCTGGCCTGCGCGCCCGAAGTCCTCGACTGGTTCACGCTCGGCGAGCACACCTTCCTGGCGCTGGAGTTCGTCGAGGGCCGCCCCCTCAACACCTTCTTCGCCCGCCGCCACCCCCTGATCGAGAACGACCCCGGCCCCGAGCGACTGGCCGACTACACCGCATGGGCGCTGTGGGTGCACCGCATGGTGACGGAGGCGGTCGAGGCGATCCACGCCCGCGGGGTCGTCTTCAACGATCTCCACCTGTTCAACGTCATGCTCTCCGAGGACGAGTCGTCCGTGGTGCTGCTGGACTTCGAGGCGGCCTCGATCGACGATCCGGACAGCCGGCAGACCGTCGCCAACCCCGGCTTCGTGGCACCCCCCGACCGCCGCGGCCCGGACGTCGACCGCTACGCCCTGGCCTGTCTGCGGCTGGCCCTCTTCCTGCCGCTGACCAGCCTGTGCGCCCTCGACCCGGGCAAGGCCGCGCACCTGGCCCGGATCGCCGCCGAACAGTTCCCGGTGCCGCCCGAGTTCCTGGCGCCGGCGGTCGTGGAGATCACCCGCGGTCGACCGACGGCGGTCACGGCCGACCGGGCCGCGCCGGGCGCCGCACCGGCGAGCGCGCCGGACGACTACCTTCCGGTCCGCCTCGACGACTGGCCGCACAGCCGCGACTCCATGGTCCGCGCCCTCCTGGCCTCGGCCACCCCGGAGCGCGAGGACCGGATCTTCCCCGGCGACGTCACCCAGTTCTCCGTCGCGGGCGGCGGGACCTGCGTCGCGCACGGCGCGGCCGGCGTGCTGTACGCCCTGCACGCGACCGGGGCCCAACCCTTTCCGGCGGGAGAGGAGTGGCTGCTGCGGCGCATGAAGAGCCCGGCGTCCGGCAGCCCGGTCGGCTTCTACGACGGACTGTCCGGCGTGGCGTGGGTGCTCGACCGGCTCGGCCACCGCGAACCGGCCCTGGACCTGCTCGACCTCATCGCCCAACAGCCGTGGCAGGCACTCGCTCCGGACCTGCACGGCGGACTGGCCGGCCTGGGCCTGGCACTCGACGAACTGGCCGCCGCCACCGGTGAACGCGCCCTGCACGACCGGGCGTTGCGCTGTACGGAACTCGCCGTGCACCGCCTCGGGGCCGCCCACCCGGCCGCCACCGGCACCGCCCCGGCGGCCCGCGCCGGACTGCTGCACGGCGCCACCGGTGTCGCGCTGCTGTGCCTGCGGATGGCCGAGCGCACCGGCGACGCGGGCCTGCTGGACCTGGCCGCCGACGCCCTGCGCCGCGACCTCGCGCACTGCGTGCGCAGCGCCGGCGGCACCCTCCAGGTCAACGAGGGCTGGCGCACCATGCCGTACCTCGGCGCCGGCAGCGTCGGCATCGGCATGGTCCTCGACGACTACCTCGCGCACCGCCCGGACGAGGAGTTCGACCGGGCCCGGAACGAGATCGTCCGCGCCGCCCAGGCCAAGTTCTACGCCCAACCGGGCCTGTTCCGCGGCGCGGCCGGCATGGTGCTGTACCTCGGCCGCACCACCGCCACCGGCCCCGGCACCGAACGGGCCGACCTCGGCCGGCAGATCGACTCGCTCTCCTGGGGCGCCGTCCCCTACCGAGGCCAGCTGGCCTTCGCCGGGGAGCAGATGATGCGCCTCTCCATGGACCTGGGCACCGGCACCGCCGGATGCCTGCTCGCCCTGGGCAGCGCCCTGCACGACACACCCGTGCACCTGCCCTTCCTCCCGCCGCTGCGGCGGCCCTGAAGCCGGTCCCGGTCACCCGGGACCGTTCCTGAAAAACACTCCCGTCCCACGACGAAAGGAAGTCCGATGTCCCTTCTCGACCTCCAGACCCTCCAGACCCCCGAGCCCGAGGGCAACGACGACATGCACACCGGCAGCCGCGCGAGCCTGCTGCTCTGCGGCGACAGCAGCCTGAGCGTGACCACCTGTAAGTGACCTCCGGTCACCCCGGGGCGACACCGAACGCCCCGGGGTGACCGTCCGCACGACGGAGGTGACGTGCCCGTAATGCCCGCAGCCCCCCGGCCACCCACCGGGACCGCGCCGGCCGCGCGACCCCGCGGCCACGGTGATGCCGCGGCGGTGCTCCGCGGCGCGCTCCGGCACGGCGCGGCCGGAACCGTGGCCCTCGGCCTGTGCGCCCTGGCCGTCGCCGCGACCGCCCTCGCCCTGCCCGCCCAACTCGGCCGCACCCTCGACCTGGTGCTGGCGGGCGCTCCCGCCGCGCCCGGCGCCGTCGCCCTGAGCGGCGCCCTGCTGGCCGCGGAAGTCGTCCTGGAGGCACTGGCCGCCCAACTCGGCGGCAGCACCACCGCCCGCAGCACCGCCTGGCTGCGCCGCCGCGGCCTGGACCACCTGCTGTCCCTCGCCCCGCACCGGGCCGCCGACCGCTTCGCCCCCGGCGACCTGGTGACCCGCCTGACCGGCAACGCCGCGGAGGCCGGCACCGCGCCCAGCACCCTGGCCGGGGGAGTGGCGGCCCTGCTCACCCCCGTCGGCGCCCTGCTCGCACTGGCCCTCACCGACCCCTGGTTGGCCCTCGTCTTCGTCGCCGGACTCCCCCTGCTGGCACTGCTGTTGCGGTCCTTCACCCGGGACTCCTCCAGCGCCGTGCGCCGCTACCAGCAGGCCCAGGCCGAACTCGCCGCCCACCTCGTCGAGGCGCTCGGCGGCGCCCGGACCATCGCCGCCGCGGGCACCCTGCACGCCGAACGCCACCGTGTCCTCGCCCCACTGCCACGACTGGGCGCACAGGGACACCGGATGTGGCGCATCTACGGGAACGCGGTGGCCGCCAGCGCCGTCCTGGTGCCCCTGCTGACCACCGCGGTACTGGCCGTCGGCGGCATCCGCCTGTCCCACGGCGCCCTCACCGTCGGCGCCCTCCTGGCCGCCGCCCGCTACGCCACCCTGGCCGCAGGGGTCGGCGGCGTGACCGGCCAGCTCAACGCCCTGGTGCGCAGCCGGTCCGCGGCCCGCAGGCTGGGCGCGCTCCTCGCCCTGCCCCCGCTCGCCACCGGCGCTCGCCCGCTGCCCGCGGACGGCCCCGGCCGGCTCGAACTGCGCGCCGTCACCGTGGTCCGCGACGGCGCGCCCGCACTGCGCGACGTCGACCTGGTGGTGCCCGGCGGCACCACCCTGGCGGTGGTCGGTGCCTCCGGCTCCGGCAAGTCACTGCTGGCGGCCGTCGCCGGCCGGCTCGTCGAACCCGACGCCGGGCGCGTCCTGTTGGACGGCGTCCCCCTCGACGCGGTCGATCCGCGCCACCTGCGCCGGGAGGTCGGCTACGCCTTCGAGCGGCCCGTGCTGTTCGGCGACACCCTCGGCGAGGCCATCGGCTGCGGGCCCGACCGGCCGGTCGCCGAACGGGACCTGGTCGCCGCGGCCCGCGCCGCCGGCGCCGACGGCTTCGTCCGACTGCTGCCCGACGGGTACCGCACCCCGCCGCACCGGGCGCCGCTCTCCGGCGGTGAGCACCAACGCGTCGGACTGGCCCGGGCGTTCGCCCACGCCGGCCGGCTGCTCATCCTCGACGACGCCACCTCCGGCCTGGACACCGTCACCGAACACCAGGTCACCCGGGCCCTGCTGCACGACGTGCGACCGGGCACCCGGCTGCTGATCACCCACCGGGTCGGCTCCGCGGCCCGTGCCGACCTGGTCGCCTGGCTCGTGGACGGGCGGCTGCGCGCGCTCGCCCCGCACGCCGAACTCTGGCAGGACGCCGCGTACCGGGCGGTCTTCGCCCCCGGCGCCCCGGACGCCCCGGCCCCCGCCGAACCGGGGGCCACCCCATGACGGCCGCCACCCTCCGACTGCTGCCGCGCGCCGTGCGCTTCCTGCGGGCCCGGCCCCGGGCGCTCCTGGCGATGGCGGCCTGGTCCGTGCTGGAGTCCGGCCACACCTTCGTCAGCGGCTACGCCGTCGCCCACGCCCTCGACGCCGGGTTCCTGGCCGGCCGCACCGGCACCGGTCTGGCCTGGTTGGCGGTCGCCGCGGGGACCGTCGTCCTCGGCGGGATCGCGGGCCGCGGCGTCTTCCGGGGACTGGCCGCACTCGTCGAGCCGCTGCGCGACCACCTGGTGCACCAGGTGGTCGCCGCCGCGCTGGGCCGGGCGGTGGCGGACCCGTCCCGGGCGGCGGACAGCGCCGTGGTCTCCCGCCTGACCAACCAGACGGAACTGGCCCGCGACAGCTTCGCCGGCCTGGTGCTGGTGGCCCGCTCCTTCGTCTTCACCGTCGCCGGGGCCCTGGTCGGGCTGCTCTCGCTCGCCCCGGAACTGCTGCTGGTCGTCGTCCCGCCGCTGCTGGCCGGACTGGTCCTCTTCCTGGCCACCCTCGTCCCGATGGCCCGCCACCAACGGGCCTTCCTCCAGGCCGACGAGGCGCTGGCCGCGGAACTCGGCGCGGTGGCGACCGGCCTGCGCGACGTGGTCGCCTGCGGGGCCCAACGCCGCACGGCGGCCCGCACCCACGCCCTGATCGAGGCCGAGGCCCGAACCGCACGCCGCCTGGCGCGCTGGACGGCCGCCCGCAGCCTCGCGCTCGGCATCGCCGGCCAACTGCCGGTGCTCCTGCTGCTGCTCGCCGCCCCCTGGCTGCTGCGCCGGCACCTCACCACCGGGGACGTCCTGGGCGCCCTCACCTATCTGACCCAGGCGCTGCAACCCGCCCTCCAGAGCGTGATGCAGGCCCTCGGCGCCGCCGGCACCCGACTCCTGGTGGTGCTCGAACGGCTCACCGGCGACACCCCGCCCGCCCCGCACCCGACGCCCCCGCCCGCGCCGACGCCCCCGCCCGCCGACGGCCCCCGGGTGGAATTCCGCGCCACCACCTTCTCCTACGGCACCGGCGCCCGACCGGTCGTGAAGGACCTGCACCTCACCGTCGAACCAGGCGAACACCTTGTGGTCGTCGGACCCAGCGGAACCGGCAAGTCCACCCTCACCGGGCTCGCCGCCGGGCTGCTCACGCCCACCGCCGGCGAGGTCCGCGTCGCCGGCCGGACACCGTCCGCACCCACCGCCGGCCCCGACCCGCACCGCGTCCTCATCCCGCAGCAGGCCTACGTGTTCACCGGCACGGTGCGCGAGAACCTGCTGTACCTCCGCCCCGACGGCGCGCCGCCGGGCGCGGTCGAGGCGTCCCTGGACGCGGTGGGCCTGGGGCCGCTCGTGGACCGGCTGGGCGGACTGGACGCCCCGCTGGACCCGACCGCACTGTCCCAGGGGGAACGCCAACTGCTCGCCCTGGGCCGGGCCCACCTCTCCCCGGCCCCCCTGGTGCTCCTCGACGAAGCCACCTGCCACCTCGACCCGGCCGCCGAGGAACGCGCCGAACGCGCCTTCTGCGACCGCCCCGGCACCCTCGTGGTCGTCGCCCACCGGATCAGCTCCGCGCGGCGGGCCGACCGCATCCTGGTCCTGGACGGCACCCGCACCGCCGTCGGCACGCACGCCGACCTCCTGCGCCGCTCGCCCCTCTACCGCGACCTGGCGGGCGGCTGGGACCCGCAGAGCCCGGAGCGGGCCCCGACCGGGGCGCACCTCGCGTGACGGCGGGAGCGCCCGGTCACCGCCCTACACCCAGCCCGCCGCCTGGGAGATGCGCAGCGCGTCGACCCGGTTGCGGGCGCCGGTCTTGCGGTTGATGGCCGCCATGTAGTTGCGCACCGTCCCCTTGCTCAGATAGAGCTCGCCCGCTATCTCCGGCACGCCCGCCCCCTTGGCGACCAGCCGCAGCACCGCCAACTCGCGGGCGGTCAGCGGAATGTCGGCGGCGTTCAGCAGGTCGCGGGCCAGCGAGTGGTCGAGGTAGCGCTCGCCCGCCGCGACCTGGCGCACCGCGTGCCGCAAGCGGTCCGGTGGCGCGTCCTTGTTCACGAACCCGCGGGCCTTCGCCGCCAGGGCCCGTTGCAGCACGCCCGGCCGGCAGGCACTGGCGAGGACGAGCAGGGCGCAGTCCGGCCCGCCGGGCGGCCCGGCCGTCGGCATCGGGTCGACGCCGTCACCGTCCACCACGCACACC
Organism: Streptomyces lunalinharesii; assembly: GCF_039532155.1. Classification (NCBI taxonomy): domain Bacteria; kingdom Bacillati; phylum Actinomycetota; class Actinomycetes; order Kitasatosporales; family Streptomycetaceae; genus Streptomyces; species Streptomyces lunalinharesii. The sequence continues at coordinate 58,691 of NZ_BAAARK010000030.1, read as the reverse complement.
TGCGGACGGAAGGACCGGGCGGTGCCGGACGCACTGCTCCAGCAGGCCGCCACCGCCTCGATGCCCTCCTCGTCCCGCAGCAGCGAGGCGAGCGCCGAGCGCAACAGCCGCGTCTCATGAACCACCAAGACCCGGATCACCTGTGTCCCTTCGGACCGTTCGACTCTGGATGCACGGCTGAGATTCTCACCGGCCGCGCCGGGCGGCGGGCGGTTTCCGGCCCGTCTGACGAGAAAAGACAGTTCGCCACCGTATTGACGCACTGCCCAATACATGCCGGACATAGCGGGATCGCACAACGTCCCCCGCCCGACGACCTTGATCCGTCCCGCCCGCCGTCCGGCCACCCGCCGTGGACACCGCGTGCGACCCCCGACCGCCACCGGCCCACGGCGGTTCCGCCGCCGCCCGCCGGCCGCTCCGTAGGAACCGCACAGTCCCCCCGGTACCCCGGACGCGGCCCGGGCCACCGACCGACGACGCATTTCTGCCACCGCGCGCCCGCTGCGGCGGACCGGCCCCGCCGTCACCGACCACGCCCCGTCACCGCGACGGAGCAACGCCGCGTGCTCTTCGGGCCGCTGGTTCGTTCTCGCGGTGGTCGCGGCATCGGGCCGGGACCGGGAAAGGAAGGAAGTTCCGTCGTGGGCAAGGCATTGCAGGTGGTCGCGGGCACTCTGGGAGCCGGTGCGCTGCTGCTGTCGGTGGCGGGCACGGCCGACGCCACGGGCGGCGGCGACCGGTTCATCGAGAACGTCCACTGCACCCCGTCGTTCAGCCTCAGCCTGCTGTTCCCGCCGACGGACGGCTGCCGCTCGGACGTCGCCATCGACAACCACAAGCGGATCACCAAGGTCGTCCAGCGCGCCGGGACCAGCATCAACGGCACCGACGTGGACGGCCGCGGGCGCGGCCGCTGACCCCGTCCCGCACGCCACCGCACCCCGGAGCCCCCGCGCCCCGGGGTGCGGTGTCGTGCGGAACGTCGGCCGGCTGCCCGGGAACGCCGTTCGCCACTGCGCACGGGAGGCTCCCGTCGTCGTCGCCCAAGTACCGCGCCGGCCCACGTCGTCCGAGTTCCGCCGGCAGTCCGGGCCGCCCGTGGCACGTTCCGGCCAGTCGTACGTTTCGCGACAACCCTTTGCAACTGCGCTGCGGGACACGCCGGTTCGGGCTACACAAGAGGGGCCGAAAAGGGGACCGTTGCCGGTCGGGCAGGGGATCGTGCAGTTCCTCGGTCAACTCGTGCACGGCATCTCGCAGTCCGGGCAGTGAGTACCGGACGGGACCGACTCGGTGCCCGGCCGGCCAGGGGGAGGAACGTGCATGACCCAGCGCGCCCGACGACGCGTCACCACCCGCCGCCCCGACCGACGCCCCGCGCGTCGGCCCGTCCGCGGGCCCGCCCGGCGCCCCGTCCGTCGGCCGCGTGGCCGTGCGGCCCGCCGCCGGGCGCGCGAACGGGCCCTCACCCGTCTCGCCGTCGCCGCGCTGCTGCTCGCCGCGCTCGTCGCCCTGGCCCGGGCACACCCCGTCGCCACCGGCACCGTCGCCGTACTCGCCGTCGTCGCGGCGACGCTGGTCCTCCTCGTCCGGACCGGCCGCCTCGACCTCCCCGGCGCCACCGGCCCCCGCCGGGACGTCACCCACACCCTCGCCGCCCTCCAGCACATGACCGGCACCCAGTTCGAGCACGCGGTCGCCGACCTCGCCCGCCGGGATCCGGCCGTGCGCTCCGCCACGGTCTCCGGTGGGGCGAACGACCGTGGCCTGGACGTCCTCGTCGTCCTGCGCGACGGCCGCCGCATCGCCGTCCAGTGCAAGCGCTACGCCGAGGGCAACCGGGTCGGTGCGCCGGCGATCTACACCGCAAACGGCACCTACCGCGCCTACCACCGTTGCGACCAGGCCGTCATCGTCACCACCTCGCGGTTCACCCGGGACGCCGAGGTCGCCAACGCCTCGCTCCCCGAACCCCTGCGGCTGATCGACGGGCGCAGACTGGCCCGTTGGCTCGGCGGCGGCGCGGCGCCCTGGACCTAGGCACGCATCCGGGGCGACCCGCGCGCCGGCCGTGCCGCCGCCCGGAACGGACCCGCGTTCCCCGTGCCGGGGGGCCGTATATAGGCTCACGGCCGTAACACGTCTGACGGGGGAGCAACACCAGAGTGCAGCAGTTGCGGCAGGACGATCCGCCACGGATCGGGGACTTTGTGACGTTGGCGCGCCTCGATGCCGACGGGAGCCGGGGCGTGCCCGAACGCCGTTACCTGGCGCGCAGTGCGGACGGCGGGCGCACCGTCGTGGCGTGCCTGCCGGCCCCCGGCAGCGACCCGGCGCAGTGGGCGGCGGAGGCGCAACAGGCGGCCCGGCTGACCCAACCCGGGTTCTGGCCGGTCGCCCAACTCGGCGGGACACCGGCCTTCCCCTGGTACGCCAGCCCCTACCGGCCCGCCCTGCCGCTGCCGGCCGTACTGGCCGCCCACGGTGGCCCGTTGCCCGAACCCCTGGTCCGCACGCTCGGCGGCGCGCTGGCCGAGGCCCTGGCCTCCGCCCACGTCCTGGGCATCGTGCACGGCGGCGTGTGCCCGGCGGGCGTGCTGCTGACCGCCTGCGGGCCGCTCCTGGGCTGCTTCGGCGCGACCCGCGCCCACCCCCTCGCCGCGGCCTCGCCCACCGCGACCAGCGGCCTGGAGACCGGCTGCCTGGCTCCCGAACGCGCGGCCGGCGGCCCCGCGGACCGGCCGAGCGACGTCTACGCCCTGGGCGCCGTGCTGGCCTACGCGGCGACCGGCCACACCGTGCCGGAACGCGACGAGGTCCCGGCCGGCCTGCGCGAGGTCATCTCCGCCTGCCGCTCGCGCGACCCGCAGGGCCGACCCGAACCGGTCGCGGTGCTGGGCGAGTTGCTGCCGGGTGCGGCGTACGGCGCACTGGCCGGCGCCACCGAGCCGATCTCCCTGCCCGGCCGCGTCGTCGAGGCGTTGTCCCGCCAGTCGGCGGGGGTCCTCGCCGCCGCACTGCCCACCCAGGAGCGCTGAGGCGTGATCTCCCCCCTGCTGCACGACGACCCGCACACCGTCGGCCCGTTCCGCGTCCTGGCCCGCCTCGGCGGCGGCGGCATGGGCACCGTCTACCTGGCCCGTTCGGCGGGCGGCCGCACCGTCGCGGTGAAGACGCTGCACAGCCGGCTCGTCTCGGACACCACGCTGCGGACCCGGTTCCGACTGGAGGCGGACGCGGCGCGCGTCATCGGCTCCGGGCACGGCGCGGCGGTCGTCGACGCCGACCCCCAGGCACCGACCCCGTGGCTGGCGACGGAGTACGTCCTCGGTCCGCCGCTCGACACCGCCGTCGCGGCGGGCGGGCCGCTGTCGGAGCCGGCCGTGCGCGCCTTGGGCGCCGCCCTCGCCGCCGGGCTGGAGCAGCTGCACCGCTCCGAGGTGGTGCACCGCGACCTGAAGCCGTCCAACGTCCTGGTGACGGCACAGGGTCCCCGCATCATCGACTTCGGCATCGCCCGGGCCTTCGGCGACGAGCACCTCACCAGCGTCGGCAGTGCGGTGGGCACCCCGGCGTTCATGTCGCCCGAGCAGGCGGCGGGCCTGGAACACGCGGCGGCCGGCGACGTGTTCGCGCTCGCCGGCGTGCTGGTCTTCGCGGCCACCGGCGTCGGCCCGTTCGGCGGCGGCGCCCCCACCGACCTGCTGTACCGCGTCCGGTTCGGCGAGCCGGAGCTGGGCCGGGTCCCCGATGCGCTGCGCCCCCTGCTCGCCCGCTGTCTGGCCAAGGACCCCGCGCACCGCCCGTCCACCACCGAGCTGCGCACCGCACTGGGCGCCGCCGGCCGGGCCCCGGCCGACCACGGCGCCTTCGCGGAGCTGCTGCCCGACGCGCTGCTGAAGGAGATCGCCCGGCGCAGCGACGAGGTGTGGCGCGAGCCGCCGCACCGCCTGCCGCCGCCGGCACCCGCGGACGCCCCGCGCGCCGAGCCGGGCGCCGCACCCGGGGTCTCCCGGCGGCGGCTGCTGACCGTGGCCGGCGGCGCCCTCCTCGGGGGCGGACTCCTCGGCGGCGGGGGCTGGGCCCTGTTCGGTGGGGGCGGTGGCGGCGGTGGGGGCGACGCCCCGAAGCCGGACGCCGTCGAGCGGCCGAAGCCGCCGACCGCGCTGTGGAGCGCCGCCCTGTGGTGCCCGGACTCCGGCGGCGAGGTGATGCGGGTGGGCCGGAACCTGGCCCTGCGCGCGGGCATCGTGCTGTGCGGCCTCAACGCCGAATCGGGCGGCGCGACGTGGCAGTCGAACATCGAGGAGACCTACCGGTCGGCCACCGACGGAACCCGCATCTACGCCCTGCGCGAGGCCGACAAGGGCGCGTCGCTCGCGGTGTGCGAGGTCGCGCAGACCGACGGCCAGTTGGGCAAGCCCCTGGTGGAGCTGTCCGCGTTCGCCGGCAAGGAGAAGCTCAACCAGCTGCTGTGCGTGGTCGAGGGGGTCGCGTACCTGGTCGCCAAGGCCGCCGCCGGCGGACGCTGGTACCTGGTCGCCGCCGACCTGGGCACCGCCAAGGAGCGCTGGCGCGCCCCGGTGGACGGCCCGCAGGTCGAGAACGGCCCGCCCGCGCTGTGCGGCGCCGTGTCCGGGACCCGGGTGGTGCTGTGCGGGAGCCCGTCGGAGGGCTCGAAGTTCCTCCACTTGTCCGTGCACGACAAGGCCGACGGCCGCCAACTGTGGCAACTCGCCGAGACGTTCGACGGCGCACCCCCGTCCCACCTGGTCCTCGACGACCGCAACATGTACCTGGGCGCGCAGGCCCTCACCGCCCGACGGCTCGCCGACGGGGAGCTGGCGTGGGTCTTCGGCAACCGGCGCGACGTCGGCGACAGCGCGGGGGAGGAACGGCGGTACGGCCCGCCCGCCGTCCTGGACGGCGTCGTCTACTGCACCGAGGCGGACCGCGGCCTGGTCGCCGTGGACGCCCTCTCCGGCACCCTGAACTGGCAGGAGAAGGGACTGTCCGGCAGGAAGAACCTGCGGGACGTGGGCGTGGCGGTCGGCAGGCGGTACGCCTACTGCGCCGACGACAAGGGTGTGCGCGCCGTCGACCTCAAGGCTCACGAGGCCGTCTGGACCTACGAGGCGACGCCCGTCGTCCTGACCGCCGACGCCGAGGCCGGCCACCTGTACGTCCGCCAGGAGAAGCGGACCCTCGCCCTCCCGCTGGCCTGACCCACCGCCCCGCACGACCCAGGAGACGACAACCGTGAAACCCCTCGGCCAGGGAGACCCGCTGCGCCTGGGCCCCTACCGCCTCCACGGCGTCCTCGGCGAGGGCGGCATGGGCAAGGTGTACTTCGGCGTGGACGCGTCCGCGCGCCCCGCCGCGGTGAAGGTCCTGCTGCCGGAACTCGCCCACGACGGGCACCTGGCCGAGCGTTTCCTGCGCGAGGCGCGCACGGCGCAGGCGGTGACCAGTGAGGGCGTGGCGCGCGTCCTGGCCGCCGATTTGGCGGGCGGCCGATCGTGGATCGCCACCGAGTTCCTGGCCGGCCCGACGCTGGACGACGCCGTCACCCGCTTCGGCCCGCTCGACGACGCGGCCGTGCGGGAGGTGGCGCGCTCACTGGCCGGCACCCTCCAGGACGTGCACGCCACGGGGCTCGTCCACCGGGACGTGAAGCCCCCCAACGTCGTGCTGACCTCCCGCGGCCCCCGCCTCATCGACTTCGGCATCGCCCGCCCCGAACACGGCCTGACCCTTACCCGCACCGGACAGATCCCGGTCACGCCCGGCTACGGCGCCCCCGAACAGGTCCTCGGCCAGCGCGTCGGACCGGCGGCCGACGTCTTCTCGCTCGGTGCCGTCCTCGCCTACGCCGCGGCCGGCCGCCCCGCGTACACCGGCGCCGAGATCACCGCGGTCCTGTACGAGGTCGTGCACGGCGAACCGGACCTGGCGGCGGTGCCCGAGGCCCTGCGGTACCTCCTGGCGCCGTGCTTCGCCAAGGACCCCAAGGCCCGCCCGCTGCCCAGCCAGGTCGCCGCCGCCGCGGCGGCCCCGCGGCAGCCCGAGAAGCTGTGGAAGTCCGGCCGGTTGGGGGAGGAGATCCGCAGGCGGGAGGTGGCGGCCCGGCGCGTGACGGCCCGGCCGGCCGGCCCCGCGACCGGCGCCGGACCCGATACGGCTGGCGGCGGCCCCGGAGTCTCCCGCCGGCGGCTGCTGCTCGCGGCCGCCGGCGGGGGCGCGCTGCTGGCCGCGGCGGGCGGCGGAACGGCCTGGTGGCTCAACCGCGGTGCCGCGCCGTCCGACCCGTTCGACGTGCCGCCCGCCGCGCAGGTGCAGGCCGCGCCACTGGGCTCCGCCGACGGCACCCCGACACCGCTGTGGGGCCCCCTCCAGGACGTCGCCGACGTCGGCTCGCCGGCTCCGCTGCCGGTGCGCGACGTGGTGGTGTTCGGGGCCTCCGGCGGCGGCATCGCGGCGCGCCGGGTCACCGACGGCCGCGAACGGTGGCGGGTCGGCGACGCCAAGGCGGACGCCGGCTACCTCTCGATCGGGGACCGCCTGGTGGCCACCGCCGACGCCGAGGGGACGCTGCGCACCTGGGTCGCCGCCACCGGTTCGCCGCGGTGGACGGTGGACGCGCAGGTGGGCGCCCTGCTCGCCGCGGACGCCCGCGCCGTCTACCTGCTCACCACCGACGGCCGGCTGCGCTGCGTGGGCACCGACGGGAAGGTGCGCTGGACGCAGCGGCCACCGCTGTCGCTGGCCGGCGGCCACCCCGTCGCGGCCCTCGGCGCCGGCCACTTGGTGCTGTGCACGCAGACCGGCGACGTGGCCGCGGTTCGCGCCGCCGACGGCGCCCGCGCCTGGGTCCGCAAGGGCCAGGCCGACGGAGCGCTCAGGCCCGCCGTCGACGGCGGCACCGTCTACCTGGGCGGCCGGACCCTGGCGGCTGTGGAGGTCGCCGGCGGTCGCCAACTGTGGTCCCTGGAACCGTTGCGACCGCCCCGGCGCGGCGCCGGCGGCTGGGGCCCGCCGGCCGTGACCGGCGGCGTGGTCCACGCGTTGGACTGCGACGCGCTGCGGTCGCTGCACGCCGACGGCAGCCAGGCCGCCGACCCGATGATGGTCGCCGGCGTCGTCCCGCCGTGGTTGCCACCGGTCGTCCAGGGCAACGGCGTCTGGATCGTGGAGAGTCAGGAGACCGGGGTGAGCGGCCTGCCGCGCTCGGGCCGGGGCCAGCCCCAGACGTACGCCCTCGCCGGCGGCCCGCCCCGCACCATCGCCGCCAGCGGCAACCGGCTCTTCGTCCTCAACCACGCGACCCTGCTGGCACTTCCCGTGTACTGACGCACGTTCCGTCAGCGCCACCCGGCGCGTCCACGCCCCGGCCGTGGCATCCGACACCCCCTCACGAGCCGCCGGACCGGGCCGACCAAGGCCCCGCAACCGCCGAACCTCAGTCGCCGTACGCGGCGACCGCGATCCGGACGAACGCACGGACCAGCGGGCGGGCGTCGCCGGCGGGCCACGCCACCACCACGCGGCTCGGCGCCATGTCGACCAGCGGTACCACGGTGAGACCCGGCACCGGCTCGTGGTCCAGGAGGGTCACGCCGACCGTGCCGCTCCAGAGCACGGCCTGCTGGCACTCCTGAACGGTGCGCACCACCGGACCCTCGCGGGGCTCCCCACCGTGCCAGTACGCCTGCCAGCGCGGATCGGTGCCCTCCGGGAACCGGAACCAGCGGCGGTCGGCCAGGTCGGCCAGCTCCAGTCCGTCGCGGCGGGCCAGCGGATCGTCGGTGCGCAGCAGGGCCCCCACCGGGTCGGTGCGGAGCGTGTGCACGGTCAGACCGGTCTCGTCGAACGGTCCGCGGGTCAGTGCGACGTCGACCGCTCCGGAGTGCAACCCGCAGGTGGGGTCCGTCAGGTCCACGGCGCGGACATGCGTCTCGACGTGCGGGTGCTGCCGGTGGTGGGCGCGGGCCAGTCGTGTCGCGCGCGGGTCGTTGCCGTCCCCCAGGATGCCGACGGCGAGGGTGGCGTGGCCGGCCGCCGCGGCCACCCGCTCGCGCACCCGGTCGGCGTGGTCGAGGAGGCCGCGCGCCTCGTCGAGCAGTACCGTCCCCACCGGGGTGAGGGCGACCCCGGTCGGCGACCGATCGAGGAGCGGAGCGCCGACCTCGGCCTCCAGCCCCTTGATCGCCCGGCTCAGCGGCGGCTGGCTCATGTGCAGCCGAGTGGCGGCCCGGCCGAAGTGGAGTTCCTCGGCGACCGCCACGAAATAGCGCAGCGTGCGTAGCTCCATGCTGCGACGATACCCGTCCGGTATCGCCCCTGCAGAACGGGTCTTGGACGCCGGCGGCATCCGGCGGTGAGATCGGAACATGACCGATCGACCGAAGGCCAGTACGCCCACCTCCCACCTCACCGTTTCCGTCGTCGGGCCGGACGACGGCGAGACGCTCACCCTCGGCACCACGCGCATGCGCATCCTCGAAGACGGCAGCAACACCGGCCACCGTCTCGGAATGGCCGAGTCCGTCCTCGCCCCGCACACGCCCGGGCCGCCGCAGCACCGGCACGCGCAACACGACGAGGGCTTCTACGTGCTGTCCGGCACCGTGCGGTTCACGGTCGGGGACACACAGCACGACGTGACCGCGGGCACCTTCGTGCTGGTCCCGCCGGGAGCCCCCCACACGTTCGCCAACGTCACCGACCAACCGGCCGTCATGCTCAGCACGTTCACGCCGGACCTGTACGTGCAGTACTTCCGCGACCTACAGGACCAGTTCGCCGGCGGCCAGGCACTGACCCGGGAGGCCAACCTCCGCACGATGAGCCGCTACGCCACCGAACCCGCCGACGACTTCGCCGGACCTGGAACCCCCACCGCCGCACCGCGGACGGAGTCATGAGCGCCGCCTATTGGCCCGTTGCCGGTCTCCTCGCCCTCTTCTACCTCCACGCCGGCCGCCTGAAAGCGTTCCGGAGCCGTGACGGGCTCCGACCGATGATGGCGTGGGTGGACGACGTCCCGATGCCTGCGGTCCGGGCCCTCGGAGTGCTCGAAGTGCTGGGCGGACTCGGACTGTTGCTGCCACCGCTGACGGGTGTCGCACCCTGGCTGTCCCTGGCCGCGGCCGTCGGCTTCGTCGTCCTGCAACTCGCCGCGACGCGCGTCCACCTCGCCCGCGGCGACCGCCGGATCGCCCTCAACCTCAGCCTGCTCCTGGCCGCGGCCGCGACGTGCTGGCTGGCCACGACCTGGCTGTGATCCCCGGTCGGACGGGCCCCGCGCCACCCCAGGCATCCGCCGCGCGGCGCCCGTCCGACCCGTGGCACGGGGACAGGCAACGACCCGCGCCCGCCCGGCGCACCACGCACCTGCCTGTTGGCCAAAACACAACGGTTCTTTCGAACTTTCCTGCGCTATGTTCTCCAAAGTCCAGATCGGCGTTCATATCGCCCGTCTAGGGGCGGTCATTTCCCTTTCTTCCCGTACGTGTTGCGTGTATCTGCTGACTTGTTGAGGGAGACGCGATGAGAAACCGGGTTCTTGCCGTGGCGGTGGCGACTGGCGCGGCCGTGCTCTGCCTGCCGGGCACGGCACAGGCCGCCGACCCCGGCGCGTGCACCAAGAGCCACGGCGGTCCCATGGCCACCGTGGCCTGCCAGGGCGTCCCGCCGACCACGGTCTGGCGGGCCACCGACTGGTGCGTGCGCTACGTGAACGGTCAACCCTTCGACTTCTTCGTCCGGGGCGCACAGGTGACCGGCAACGGCACCTCGGTCGTCGCCTGCGGTCCGGGCACGTACGCCACGGACCACGTCAGCGCGGAGATCCTCTACGACGGCCGCCCCCGCACCCCCATCGTCGGCTACGGGGGCAAGTGCCTCGACGTCAAGGACGGCAAGTCGAAGAAGGCCCAGCCGGTCCAGATGTACGACTGCAACGGCACGCCCGCACAGGACTGGACGCTCAACGCCAACGGCACGATCAGCGCGTTGGGCAAGTGCCTGAACGTCGTCTGGGGCGGCAAGGACAACGGCACCCTCGTCGAGATCTACGACTGCGTCGACTCGCCGTCCGAGACCTGGCAGGCACGCGACGACCGGACCCTCGTCAACCCGGTGACGGGCAAGTGCCTGGACGTCCTCGGGTTCAACACCGCCAACGGCGCACGACCGGGCCTGTGGGACTGCAACGGCGCCGAGAACCAGAAGTGGACCGTGACCCGCTGAGCACCCGAACGGGCTGTCGAGGCGGGGAAGTTCCGCCCCGACAGCCCGTTCCCACCCCGCCGGCCTTCCGTACGGCCGACGGGTCCGGTCAGCCGGCCAGGCCGAGCGCGGCCAGGCGCGTCGGATCGGTGAGGATGTCGAGTCCGACGATCCGGCCGTCGCGGATCGTGAACGACATGACGGACAGTGGACGCCCGTCGGCGAAGGAGACCACGCCGGGCGTGCCGTTGACGAGCACCAGGCGCGCATCGGCGGCGAAGCGGGCGAAGGCGATCGCCTGGGAGGCGACGTCGTCCGCGCCACGCCGCAACAGGCTCGGCAGCAGCGCGCCGCCGTCCGAGCGGGCCACGACGTCGGGGTCGAGGAGGGTGAGGAGTGCCTCGAAGTCGCCCCCGCGCGAAGCGGTCAGGAAGGCGTTCACGACCTCGCGCTTGCGTGCCTGGTCGGTGTCGGCTCCCACGGTGACGCCCTGGACGCGGCGGCGGGCGCGACTGGCGAGCTGCCGGGTGGCCGCCGAGGTGCGGTGCACGACGGGCGCGATCTCGTCGAAGGGCACGTCGAACATGTCGTGCAGCACGAACGCCACCCGCTCCGCCGGCGCGAGGGCCTCCAGGACGACCATGAGCGCCATGCCCACCGAGTCGGCGACCAGCACCTCCCGCTCGGGGTCGAGCGTGGCCAGGCCGCTGACGACCGGGTCCGGCAGCCGTACGGAGCCGTCCTGCTCGGGCAACGGCTCCTCGCGCCGCGCGGCACGCGACCGCAACTGGTCCAGGCAGACGCGGCTGACGACGGTGGTCAGCCAGGCGCCCAGGTTCTTCACCTCGCCCACGTCCGCGCGGCTCAACTTCAACCAGGTCTCCTGCACGGCGTCCTCGGCCTCGGCCAGCGTGCCCAGCAAACGGTAGGCAACCGCGCGCAGTTGCCCGCGCTCCGCTTCGAAGCGCTCCGCCAGAACTTCCTCTTCGCTCACCTGTCACGTCCTCATACCGGTGTCCGTCGGTCCCGCGACGGAACCTAATCGATCACGCCGGAAAGGCCCATGTTCCGCGCCCGTACCACCACCGCGTCCCCCGGGGGAGCACCGGATCGCGCCGGTACCGGGTCCCGGGTTCGCCACCGAGGTCGGCCGGTTCCGCCGGGCCGACCGGGACGAATCCGGCCGTGACCAACACCCTCCGGGACGCGGCGAAGTACGCACGGTCCGCCCACTCGAAAGCCAGGACCGCGGGGGAACGGCCGGCGTGCAGCCGCGTGAGTTCGGGCACCCCGCGACTCTAACCGGGCGATGCGCCGAGCCCACCACCGTTTTCCGCCGGCGAGGCGGCCCGCGCGGGGACGGCCTGCCGGACGACGAGGGCGGCGGCCAGGCATCCGGCACCGGCGACGGCCATCCCGGAGACGGGCCCCAGGGCCGTCATCACTCCGGTCGCGGCGGCCAGGACCAACGTCTCCAACGTCATCCGCGTCGTACTGAACAGCGCGGCGCCCGCCCCGCCGTGCCGGGAGGGCACGTACCGCAGCGCCTGTCCGTCCGGTACGCCTTCGGTCAGTCCGAGGGCGAGCCCCACCACCCCCGCCGCGACGAGCAGGGCCGCCGGCCGGTCGGCGACCTGGAGGACGACTGCGGTGGCGGCACAGGCCGACAGGGCCGTCGTCACCAACCACCGGGCCAGGCGACGTGCGAGCCGGGCGGCCAGCAGCGGCAGGACCGTCGACGGCACGGTCAGGAGGCTGAGCATGGCCCCTGCCTGGCCCGGACCCATGCCGTGCGCCGAACCGAGCTGCGGGAGCACCGTCAGCCCGACCACGAGCATTCCCATCAACGCACCCGTCGCCACCGCGTACGCGCGGTAGGCGGGGATCCGCAACAGGTCCAGGGGAATCGCGGGGGCGGGCGCGCGCCGTTCCAGCCGGACGAGGCGGGCCACGCCGGCCGCCGCGAGCCCCAGGAGCCCGGCCGGCCCCCACCACGGGACGCCCGCCCCGAAGCCCAGTCCGAGTGCGGTCACCACGGCGGCGACGACCACCCCGAAGAGCACGGCCCCGGCGAGGTCGAACGCTTCGGACGGCTTCGCACTGCGCAGGGCGGGAAGCCCGACCGCGCCCAACGCCGCGAGCGCGGCCACGCCGCCCGGAGCGGCGAAGACGAGCGGCCAGCCGCCGGCGGCCATGAGCACCTGGGCAACGGCGGGCCCCAACGCCAGGCTGCTGCCCAGCACGGCGCCCGCGTAGCCGTACACCCGGCGCCGCTCCTGCGGCGGGTACACGGCCAGGACCATGGACGATCCACCGGCGGCACACATCGCCGCCCCGACCCCGGCCACCGCCCGCAGCGCCACCAGCGAGGGCACGTCCGGCGCGAGGGCGGACAGCATGCCGGTGGCGGCGACGACGGCATTGCCCACGGCGAAGAAGCGGGTGCGGGCGCTGCGATCAGCGCGCGCTCCGGCCAGCAGCAGGGCCGCCGCGAACAGCCCGTTGTAGGCGAGGACGATCCACGGCCCCAGTGCCTTTGCACCGGGCATCTGCGCCGTCACTTCGGGGACGGCTGCCGTCGCACCGGTGATGGCGAGCGGAAACACCGCATCGGAGAGGAGGGCGGCCACGAGGACGCGCCGACGTTGACGAACGGACAGGACGAACACGGATGCGCTCCGGAACAAGGGGAGTCCGAGCACCACGAAGGCGCTCCTGGCCAGGGCTCAGGAGCGACGACGACAACCGGGTTGTTTGCGCCGCCGCTCTCAGCGACGGCGCACCTTGTCTGTTTCCGGCACGAGCCCACGCTAGCAGCCGGCATGGGCGTGGAGTCCCGACCTCTCACCCCCCCCCGCACATCCCACTCGAACTCGGGCTGCTCGCCGGGAAGTTGGCGGAACGGCGGGCGCCGCATTCCGTGCAACGCCGTCGCGCGGAATCGGCCGGGAGATCGAAGCGCGCCCTCGGCGAAATGCCGCCTGTCAGCAGCGAGCCCCGGTGCCGAGGCGGTAGCTCGACACCGGGGCGTTTCGCCCTTGCTTACTTGCTTGCCTGCCTACTTCTGGAAGGCGCCGTTGTTGCACCCCATGTCGGAGCCCATCTTGGTCTGCTGCGAACCGGCCGAGCCCTCGCCGTTGAGTGCGTTCCCCAGCGCGCCGTCGAGGAGGCCGACCGCACCGAGGACGTCGATGTTCAGGTCGTGCGACCGGCACTGGGTGGCCTGGGTGACGCCGAAGATCCCGTCCCTCCCGCCCCTCTTGCCGCCCTCTTCCCCGTCGCTGGAGAAGGAGTTCGTCCCGCCCTGGCTCCCACCATGGGCGATTGCGGGGCCGGCGCCGAGGAAGCCGACGCTGCCCAGAACGGCGATCACCACGGCGGCCTTGCGAAGCTTGCGCATTTCATCTCCGGTAGGTTGAACGGAAGCGATCGGAAGGCGATCGACTTCGTACGGCTATGAAAGCTAGTGCGGAATGCGTTCCAACTCCGGGTTGACACGCGGAATTTCACGTCTGCCGTAATGCGGCCCGCTCGCGCTTATCGGATAACCCGCACCCTTTGCCGGTCACGGGAATATCGGCAGCTTTACATGAAGTGGGGTGAGGGGTGCGGTCCGGCGGGGCCGTCGGCCAAGCCGGGCTGACGGTTGGTCAGCCCGGCGGGGTGCGGTGCCGCTACGGCCTGTTCCTGAGGCGGGGCCAGCGGCCCCGGCCGCCGCCCGTGGCGAAGGTCGCCACCAGGTCGGCGCCGCGGGCGGCCAGCAGGCGCCTGCGCTCCCAGCGCGAACGCGGCCGGAGGGCCGCCCGGTTGCCCGGCGCGGGGTGCGTGCGGGCGGTGAGTCGCCGACCGGCCTCGGCGAGGTCGGCCAGGATGCGTTCCCGGTGGTGCTCGTCGCGCGCACCGCGCAGCGCGGTGTACAGGCCCTCGATCTCCGCGACGGCCGCCCCGACGTGCAGATTGGTGCTGCCGACCGACGACATCCTGCCTCGCGCCACCTAAGACCTCCCAGAAAATGAGTCAATGCGTAAAACACTTTCCCAACTGCGCAACTCTGCAACCCTCTGGGGCGGCACGAACCCGTGCGGACGTGGTGCCTGGGTGGGGGAGGGGGACGGTCGTCGGGATCGGGTCTTGCTACGGACGTGGTAGCCCGGGGCCGACCTTGCCCTGCTCCTTCCGCGGGCCGGGGACGTTCGCCGTCACCCGGCCGTCCTCGGCGAGCACCACGATGGCGTCGCCCTCGCCCAGCACCAGCGGTTCGGCCTTCGCGGGGTTGAGGACCACGCCGTAGGTCGGGGGTGCGTCGCCGTGCCGGGCGAGCCGGTAGCCGATGGCGGTCTCGCCGCGTTGGCGGGCGGCCTCGATGACGGTGCTGAAGTTCGCCGTGGTGCCTGGGGTGAGGTAGTTGGCGGCCGGCTTGAGGTAGATCTCCGAGCCCTCCGGGTCGAAGAGGTCGGTGAACACGGCGTGCAGGGCCCGGTCCTCGGTGAGTTGGGTCAGCACAAGGCTGATGATCTTGGTGCTGACGATGAAGTCGTCCGCCTTGGTGACCTGGGCGATCTCCCGGTTGGCGTCGCTGTTCATCTCGGTGACGATCGAATACGGATTGGCGGTCCGGATGGCGATGTCGCGCAGGTGCAGCAGGGTCACCAGGGCGCGGTCGTCGGAGCGTTCGGGGTCGATGTCGTCGTCGGTGAGGACGATGATGTGGCTGTAGCGGTCCAGGCCCAGGGACTCCAGGGACGGCCGGAGGGTCGGTTCGCAGGGCTGGTAGCCGACCGTGAGGTGCGCCAACTGGTCCCGGAGGTCCTCGGCGGGGGGACGCAATGCCGCGACGTCGAGCAGCGCACCGGGCTCCACCAGGCGGTCCAGCAGCCGGACGATTTTGGCGCCGCGGGAGTTCCACCCGATCACGAGGGTGCGGTCGGGGACCGGCAGCCGGTCGGCGGGCGGCGCGATCGCCGACGCGACGACGTGCGGGCGGGCCTCCGCCAGCCGGATGAGGATGTCGTCCTCGGCGATCACCAGCACCTGGTCCGTGCTGCCGATGACGGTGTCCATCGGGGGGTTGATCAGGGTCGTGCCGTCGGCCCTGCGCAGGCCGACCGGAATGCCGAGGTCGAACCGGTCGAGGGCCGCCCCGTAGCCGGTGCCGGCCAGGGCGGTGGCGGGGTACGGATAGAACTCGTTGCCGACGAAGCTGAGGAGTTCGTTGAAGACGGTGGACAGGCCGGACTGTCGGTGGGACTGGACGATCAGGCGCACGGCGATGTCCTCGGCGTCGATCACCAGCGCTTCCTCGCCGGCCGCCAGTCGGGCCGCCGCGAGGTTCGGCGAATTCTGCACCGCCGCCACGATGTTCGGTCGAGTCCCCTTCCACGGGCGGCTGTTGAGGAGCAGCAGGACCTTGATGACGTCGGTGTCGCTGTCGTCCCCGACCGGCGGCAGCACCATGACGGACTTGGCCGCGTCCAGGCTCACCAACTCCAGGTCGGCCCGTTGCAGGGGGCTTCCGGAGCGGCAGACCACCCGCGTCCGGCCGGTCTCCGGGATCCGCCGCCGGATCGCGTCCTCCATCGCGACCTTGTCGCGGTCGGCGAGGATCACCACGCAGGAACGCCGTTCGCTCTGGTTGGCCTCCACCAGTTCCGCGATGACCGTGAAGACCTGCTCCGACCAGCCCAGCACGATGGTGTGCTCGTGCTCGATCAGCCGTGACTTGCCCTTGCGCAGCTCCTGGATCCGGGCCTCCAGGCCGGTGGTCAGCACACCGATCAGCGCACTGACGATGAAGATCCCGCCGATCGTCACCGTCAGCATCAGGCCCAGGAACACCGGCCCGCCGGTGTCCCCGCCCATCGTGCCGGGATCGAGCGTGCGGAGCAGGCTCATCCAGGCCACGCCCAGCCAGCCGCCGTTCTTCTCGGTGTCCGAGTTGGTGAACACCACCACCAGCACCGTCACCACGGCGATCAACGCGACCGAGGCGAGGCCCAGCCAGCCGATCAGGGCCGGCGTCCCCCGGTCCATCGTGCCGTCGAACCAGTACCGCAACCGGTCCCGCAGTCTCGCACGTGCCACGGAAGACCTTCCCCTTCACCCGATGAGGTCACTTGCGCTGTTGCGCATCCGTCAAACCTATCGTCAACGCGACGAGTTGACGTGACGTCATGGCGCGGTGCGCGGGCGCAGCGGACCCGAGCGGCTACCCGGGATGCTCGGGCGGCGGGGGCGCCGCCGCGGATTTCGGGGTGGCGAGGAAGAGCGTAGCGAGGGTGAGGGCGGCGGCCAGCCACGTGGCGGTGTGGAAGGCGTCGGCGAACGCCCGGGCCGTCTGCGGGGTGGTGCCGGCGTCCAGCGGGGACGTCGAGGTGCCCGGCGGGAGGAGCGCGCGGTAGGCCACCGCGGTGACTGTGCCGAAGATGGCGATCCCCAGGCCGGCCCCGGCCTCGTAGGCGACGGACTCGATGCCCGCCGCCGCGCCTGCCTGGGAGGAGGGCGCGGTGGACATGATGAGGTTCGAGGCGACCATCTGGACCAGGCCGTGCCCGAATCCGATCAGGGCGAGCCCGAGCGGGACGAGCGTGCCGGACGCGACCAGGACGTACCCGGCCACCGCGAGCAGCAGGCCGGCGGGGACGTCCACCCGCGGGCGTCCCACACGGGAGAGGACCATGCCGCCCACCGGGCCCGCCACCATCGCGGCCGCCGGCATCGGGATCAGGTACAGCGCGGCGTCCTCCGCCGACAGTCCGTTGACGAACTGGAGGTACTGCACCAGTTGGAGTTCGAAGCCGACCATCACCAGCACCGGCAGCACCGAGGCCACCACTCCGGCGCGCAGTCCCGGCAGCCGGAACAGGGACAGGTCCAGCATCGGGTGCGGCGCGCGCTGCTGGCGCCGCACGAACAGCACCAGGGCGCCCAGGCCCAACACGGCCGGCAGGGCCAGCTCCAGCGCTCCGACGCCGTCGTGGGTGACGGCGATGATGGTGTAGGCGCAGCCCAGGAACCCCACGATCGACAGCAGGGGCGAGGTGGCTTCCCAGGGTTGTCGCTCGGACTCGACCTCGTTGCGCAGCAGCAGCATCACGGCGGGCACGGCCAGTGCCACGATCGGCAGGTTGACGAGGAAGATCGAGCCCCACCAGAAGTGTTGGAGCAGGAGGCCGCCGACCACCGGTCCCAGGGCCGAGGCCCCGGCGGCGACGGCGCTCCAGGCCCCGATGGCCACCGCGTGGTCGCGGCCGTCGCCGAACGTCTGCCGGATGAGCGCCAGCGTGGCCGGGATGATCATCGACGCGCCGACGGCCAGCAGCGCCCGGGCTCCGATCAGGGTCAGCGGCCCCGTTGCCGCCGCGCACAGCGCCGAGGCCGCGCTGAACACCGCCAACCCCACCAACAGCAGCCGCTTGTGTCCGATCCGGTCGCCCAACGGGCCGCTCACCAGCACCAGTCCGACCATCAGCAGCGAGTAGACGTCGACGGTCCACAGCAGTTCGGGTGGGGACGCGTGCAGGTCGTGGGCGAGTGTCGGGACGGTGATGGTGAGGATGGTGACGTCCATGGCCGCGGGCAGGAAGCACAGCAGCACCACGGCCAGCACCAGCCAGCGTCGCGCCCCGACCACGGGCAGCGTGTCGATCACCGGTCCGGGCTCAGAGCCGCCTTGACTCCGACGATGAGGTCGTGCAACTCGGCCAGGTTCGGGGCGTAGAACATGCAGCTCAGTCTGCCAGTTCGCAGATCCGTCAGCTCGGTTGGCACCACACCGCGCCCGGCGTGTCGGGGCGAGGCGACGAGCGGTCCGAGTAGGCGCAGCACGTCCGGCAGGTCCAGGCCGGTCGGCAGCCCGTAGAAGTCGTAGTTGCCGACCGCGTGGGTGTCGAGGTAGTCGGGGCCGATGAGGTGCGCGCCGAACTCGTGGACGTGGCTCGACCCGGTGCGTCGGGCGTTGAGGTCGTGCAGGTAGACGACGCCGTCGCGGCCGATCGCGTCGATGCCGAAGCGTCCGCGGTAGCCGCGCCGTTGCATCTCCTCGGCCAGCCGCTGTCCGCCCTCGGTCAGCGGGCGGTACCACCAACGTTCCCGCAGTTCCCGCGCGGTGACGTTGCCGCGCAGGTGCGTGGCGCCCTCGAACAGCATGTCGGTCGTGTAGCACAGGTGCGGTGGGGCGTCCGCGGGCACCATGTACTCCACGGACGGGAAGCAGACGTCGCCGTCGAGGAACTCCTCGACCACCACCTGGTCTTCGTCGTAGAAGGTGCTCGCGGCCAGGCGGGCGGCGACGTCGTCGTCGTCGCACGGCCGGAAGATCAGCAGTCCGAGGCTGGCTTCCCCGCGGTCCGGCTTGACGATGCACGGCGTGCCGGTCGCGAGCATGCCGTGCACCGCGGCGGGCAGCTCGTGCTTGGCCGAGCAGTGCGTACCGGTCGGGATGCGGCAGGGCCCGTGGGTCAGGCCGAGGTCGGTGGCGAGGTCGCGCAGGCCCGTCTTGGTGTCCAACAGGTCGCGCAGGCCCTGCTGCGGCGGGCTCTCGGGCAACTCGACCACCAGGCCGTAGGTGCTGCGCAGGGCTTCGGCGAACCGCCACAGGTCGGTGGTGGTGGTGTGCGGGACCAGCCGCAGCCTGCGGCCCGGACCCGCGTGGGCGACCACCGCGGCCATCAACTCGGGATCGGCGAGCGCGTCGGCGAACAGCGAGCCGGTGCGGCCCGCCGGGCTGAGGTTCACCACGCCGTCGATCTCCAGGAACTTCCGTTGCCAGTCCAGGTCCCCGATCGGCTCGTAGGTGATGAGCATCTTGTCCAACGGGCCCCAGAACAGGGCCTGGTCCTGCTGGGCGTAGCACTCCGACAGCAGTTGCTCGACGTCGTCGGCGCGGACCGCGAAGTCGTGCAGGGTGTCGACCGCGTTGCACACGCAGAGGGTGGGCGTGGTCATGATGTCTCCTCGCGTAGCAGTCCGTTGCCCTCGGACACCAGGGCGACCGCGGCCGCGACCACGTGCCGGAAGAGGTCCTTGCCGAGGGCGGCGGTGGCGTTCGACGTGCTCGACAGGACGCCTTGGTTGGTCGTGCGGTCCACGTCGACGGGGTGCAGGTAGACGCCCGGGCGGGGCGGGTCGGCGTGGTCCGGTCGGGCGGCCGAGACCAGGTCCGGGCGGAGGTACAGCATCAGGCTGGTCTCGGTGAGCCCCGCGTGCTCGGCGTGCCAGCCCGGAAAGAGCGGCACCCGGCCGGCCAGCCAGTCCGTGTCGACCAGGCTCCACCAGCTCAGTGCGAGGAACTCCTTGCCCGCGGCGACCGGCCGGCGCCCCACCTCGTCGAGGGCCTCGAACAGGAACGGTTCGTTCTCGAAGTGGCCGTTGACGATCAGCAGCCGGTGCCACGGCAGGGCGCACAACGACTCCAGCGCGTCCTCCAGGAAGGCCAGCAGCGAGCCGCCCCGTACGTGGATGGTGCCGGGGAAGGCCAGTCCGCCGCCGCTCTGCGGCAACGACCGCGCGGCGATGGACTGCACCGGCAGGGTCAGGGCGTTCAACTCGTGGGCGATCTGCCGGGCGAAGGCGTCGGCGAGGAGGGTGTCCACGGACAGCGGCAGGTGCGGACCGTGCTGTTCGACGGATCCCACCGGCCACACCACGGTCCGTCCGGCGGTGGCCGTCAGGACCTCGGCGCTGCTCAGGTCGCACAGGTGCGGCCCGGCCGACCGGGGGGTCACGACCGCACCTGCCGGGACCGGTCGGCTTCGGTGGCGGGTTGGGTGACGGGTTCGGGGTCGTGGTCGGTGCGGGGCGAGCCGGCGGTCTCGGCGACGATGCGGACGAGCGTGGGGCTCATGTCGGTGTGCAGAGCGGTGTAGACCTGGGCCGCCACCGCGCCGACCCGCAGGTAGTCGTGGACGTCGCGGCCCGACTGCACGCCGCCGGAGCCCAGCAGGGGCAGCGGGAATCCGGCGCGGCGCAGCTTCCACAGGGAGGCCAGGACGAGCGGTTTGATGCCCGGTCCGGAGTAGCCGAACACGCCGCCGAGGCGGAGGTCGCCGGTCTCCGCGTGCACGGCGGCGGCCGGCAGGGTGTCGCTGATGGTCACCGCGTCCGCGCCGGCCCGGGCGGCCGCGAAGGCCCGGTCCTGGACGCCTTCGCCGCTGGCCAGCTTGACCGAGAACGGCAGTCGGGTCGCGGCGCGGGTGGCCGCGGTGTAGGCGTGCACCCGCTCGGGGACGTCGTCGAGGCCGTCCTGCTCGTTGAGGCAGGAGATGCCGAGTTCCAGCGCCCGGCAGCCCGTCGTCTCCACCTGGGCCGCCAGCGCGGCCAGTTCCGCCGGGCTGTCGGCGTGCAGCGACGCGATGACGGGGAGCCGGTCCCGCGCCAGGTCGCGCAGGATGCCCACCCAGTGGTCGACGGACCGCTTGGAGTAGGTGGTGCTGTTGATCATTCCGGTGGGCAGCCGGACGATGCGCTCGTCCAGGCCGGTCGGTGGGTTGGGGTGGATGGTCTTGGTGACCACCGCGCCCGCGCCGGAGTGCAGCAGTCTGCGGATGTTCCGCTCCTGGTCGGTGAGCAGGCCGGATCCGACCACGACCGGATTGGCCAGCTCCAGCCCCAGCACGCGTGTCGCCCTCGCCACGTCAGACCGCCGTCCTGGTCCGGCCCAGGGCCGTGAGCACGCCGTCGACGAGGAGTGCCGGGTCGGCGGCGATCTCCTTGGCGGACAGGAACGTGGCGGCGGCCACCTTGGCGAGGCCCTTGAGGAGGTGGCTGGCCGACTCGGCGAAGGGTTGGTCGGTGATGCCCACGATGGGGCGGCCCAGGGCGCTGGCCCACCCCAGTTCGATGTGCGTGCCGTCGGTGCGCAGCAGGGTGCCGTCGAGCACCGGGAGGACCGGCACGAACACGTCGCACTCGCGCATCCACGCGTAGTCGCGCACCGACACCTGGTCGGGGGTGAACGAGGCGGTGTCGGCGCCGAACTTCTCCGCCACGTGTGCGGAGAGCACGGTGGCACCGGCCCGGCGCGATTGGTCGATGGCCTGACTCAGGCATTCGCGGATGGGCGTCGCCATTCCACCGGGCACCAGGGCGTGCTGGATCGGGCCGCCGACGAACAGGGTGACGCCGCGCAGGGCGTCGGAGGTGACACTCATGGCTTTCGCGGTTCCTTTGAAAGGTTCTGCCAACGGCCAACGGCCGGGAAATCGGGCGGACTTCGGCCACCGGCAGGGAGGGGAATAGGCAGCGCAATCACATAATGCGCTTGCGGTGAATCGCAGGGACTCCGGGCGCGAAACCCGGTGGTGTCACCGGGCTGCCCGGTTGCCTCCTCGTCCCGCACGCGGCGTGCACCAGGTAGGCAAATAGACGACTAAAGGCTAGTCAGGGGTGATTCGGGTCGACAAGCCCCATCTACGCCAGCTGAAAATTTACAGCAAATTACGCATATGGTTCATAACGATCGACCGGAAATGGGGCCCGACCACCCTCGATCGATGCCCGCCGCGGTGATTCCGTGGGCGCGGAGGGTCGCTCAAGGGGTTCCGTTCCGCGGTGCTATTCGCCACCGGACGGGCATGGCCGAAACGCCGCCGAACTCGTGTGCAAGGCCCTTGTGAACGTCGCACACCGAAAAGTATCCAACGAGCAAAATCAGAGGGCGCGTTGACAGGTTCGCAAATCCTCAACTAGCTTCGATAAGCGTGCACGGTCGGCGCCATCATGTTTTCGATGGGGGCCGACCTGCCTTCGGCCGGACCGTTGCCGCGTTCTCATCTCCCTTCCTTTTCCATGCGCCGGGCGCCGGCCGTGGACTTTTCGATGAACCCACCCAGACTGGATGAACCCGCCCAGAGGGGAAACTCCTGGTGAACTCATTGCAGACCATCAAACGCATTCTGCATTCCGATGTGCTGGTGGAAGTGCCGATCGACAAGATGCAGCTCGACGACAGCCTGCGCGAGAGCTACGGCATGGACTCCCTGGGGTTCGTGGAGCTGCGCGTGCAGTGCGAGGAGGCGTTCGGCATCGACATCCCCGACGAGGCCGTCGCCGCCGGGGAGTTGGCCACCCTCGGCGACGTGCTCGCCCTGGTCGAACGCCTGTCGGGGGCCGGCCGCCCCCCGGCCGTCTCGTGACCGCGACCCCGGTCGCCCGCGACGACCGCCCCGGGGAACCAACCGGTGTGCTCGCGCGCGGCACGGACCTCCAGCTGAACCACTACGGCACCGCGCGGCTGCCGTTCGCCTGCGTGGGCGGGCGCGGCCTGGAACTCGACGTGGTCGACCTGGACCCGGCGCGCCGGGGCCGGCGACTGCGACTGCTGGACGCCAGCGCCGGCTACGCCAGCGCCACCCTGGGCGGCGGGCACCCCGTCGTGCGCGCCGCACTGGCCCGCGGCACCGGCGTCGGCAACGTCACCGACGAACTGGGCTCGCTGGAGCGGGCCGCACTCCTCGACCGGCTCCTCGGCCCCGACGGGCTGTGGACCGCGCACTTCCCCGTCGGGAACTACCACGTCAGCGGCCGCAACTCCGGGTCGGAGGGGAACGAGCTGGCGCTGCGGCTCGTGCTGGAGTCCCGGTTCGACGGCCGGCGGCTGCGCCACCACCCGGGCAAGGAACGGCGCGACACCGTCCTGGCGTTCCAAGGTGCCTGGCACGGCTGGACCGGCGGGCTGGTGCCGCTGCTCAACCGCAGGTACTACCGGGCCGGACTGCCGACGCCGGAGGCCGCAGGCCCGTACGGCGTCCGGGTCGACCACCTCCCGTTCGGCGACCCCGACGCCCTGGCGGACTACTTCGCCGCGTCGGCGGACCGGCTGCTGGCCGTCGTGGTCGAGCCGATCCAGGGCGACGCGGGCATCCTCGCGCCCCCGCCCGGCTACCTGCGCGACCTCGCACGGCGGTGCACCGCCGCCGGCGTGCTCCTCGTGGCCGACGAGGTGCTGACGTTCGCCAAGACCGGCGACTGGTTCGCCATGCGCGACGCCGACGGGCCGGTGCCCACCGACATCACCGTGATCGGGAAGTTCCTGGGCATGGGCGCGGTGTCCACGTCGATGGTGATCGCCCGCAGGGAACTGGCCGTCCGCTCCTCCGGCGCCGTGACCACCTCCGACCTGCGCCCGCTGAACTGCGCGGTGATCCGCGACGGCATCGAGCACATCGCGGCCGAAGGGCTCCTGCAAGACTCCGCGGACCTCGGCGCGCACCTCACCGAGCATCTGGACCACGCCTTGGTGGACGACCACCCCGACGTGTTCACCGAGGTCCGCGGCACCGGCGCCATGCTCGGCGTGGAGTTGAGTGCCGCGGCGGCGGACCGGATCGGCGAGCTGCGCAGCGCATTGATCGAAGCCGGGGTGTACGCGGAGTTCATGGCGGGCGCGGGGAAGCGCTCCGGCGGCCGGCGCTACGTCCATCCCACCCTGCGCATCGTGCTGCCGCTGAACGCCACCGCGAGCCAGGCCCACGAGATCGTGGACCGGGTGGCGGCGGGCGCCCGGGCGCTGCGGTGAGCGGGGGGTTCTGCACCCGGATCGAGCACGTCGACACGGACGCGACCGGGATCGTGCACTTCTCCCGCTACGCCTCCCTGATGGAGACCGCGGGCACCGAACACCTCGAAGCGCACCACGCGGGCCTGACCGCCTTCAGCGCGGCGGGCGTCGACCTGGTGGCCACGGACCTGCGGGTGACCTACCTCAACAGCGCGGTGTACCGCGACGTGATCGTCGCGGACACCCGGGTCGACCACGTCGGCGCCGCCTGGTTCGCGCTCGCCGTACGCCTGCTGCGTGCCGAGCCGGACGGCCTGCGCACCCCCTTGGTGACCGGCGACCTGGCCTTCGCCGCCGTCGACCCCGGCACCCGGCGCCCGGTCCCGCTGCCGGCGCCGCTGCGAAAGACACTGAGAGGAATCGCCCCCGATGCGGCACACGAACGAAGCGGCACCCCCTCCCACCCCGGTCCGCGCGGCGCGACCACTGGGCACCTCGGCCATCGCCGCCCTGGTGCGCGGACGCCATCCCCGCCTGTTCATCGACCGGGTGCTGGACCATGAACCGGGCGTGTTCCTGCGCAGCATGTTCGCGGTCTCGGCCGAGATGGGCGCACTCTGCGGACACCTGCCCGAGCGCGGCCTGACCCCGGGGGTGATCCTGCCCGGCAGCCACACCATGCAGGCGTTCGCCCAATCCGGCGTACTGCTCTACCAGTTGAGCAGCGCCCCGCTCGCCGACGACGAGGTGACCCTGGTGGGCACGGTCAAGTCCCGCTTCCTCGCGCCGGTCGTGCCCGGCGACCAGGTCGTGCTCGACGTGCGCGCGGACCGGCTGTCCGGCCACACCTTCTCCTTCTCCGCCGCGGTCACCGTCGAAGACCGCTCGGTCGCCGGGTTCCGCGGCGCGATGAGCCGGGTGACGGTACAGCCCGCGGGAGCCCGGCCGTGGTGACCCCGGTGATCACGGGGCTGGCCTGGGACACCCCGCTGGGCCGCGACCGGGAGGCGGTGTGGCGGCGCCTGTGCGCCGGCGACTCGGGCCTGGCGCCCGTCGACTCGCCGCACCCGCTGCGCAACACCGTCGCGGCCGTCATCGCGTCGGTGCCGTACGCCAGGGCGCCGGGCGAGCGCCAGCGGGTCCTCGCCGGACGGGCGCTGCGCTGCGCGTTCGCCGACGCCGGCCTGTCCCCGGCCGACCCCGACGTCGCCCTGGTGCTGGGCACCAGCTTCGGCGCGTCGTTGGACGAGCAGGAACCGACCCTGCATGCCTGGGCCGACGACGCGGCGGCGGACGTCGGGCACCCGGGTGCGCCGGTGTGCGTCATGACCGCCTGTTCCGCGGGGTCGGATGCGATCGCCGTCGCCGACGCCCTGGTGCGCTCGGGCCAGCGGCGCGCCTGCGTGGCGGGCGGGGTGGACGTGGTCACCGAGGCCAAGCGGCTCGGGCACTCCGCGCTGGGCACGATGAGCCCCACCGAACTGCGGGCGTTCGACCGGGCCCGCGACGGCATGCTGCTCGGCGAGGGCGCGGCGTTCGTGGTGCTCGAACACCCCGATTCCGCCCGGGCCCGCGGCGCCCGGACGTACGCCCGGCTGCGCGGCGCCGGCGCGGCCAACGACGCCGCCGGGCTCACCGCACCGGACCCCACCGGACGCGCCGTGGTGCGCGCGGTGGAACGCTGCCTGGCGAGAGCCGGCCTGGCCCCCGCGGACATCGCGGTGATCAACGCGCACGGGACCGGGACCCCGCTCAACGACGAGGTGGAGGCGCGCAGCCTGCTCCAACTCTTCGGCACGGAAGGCCCGTTGGTCTTCGCCACCAAGGGGGCGTTCGGACACAGCCTGGGGGCCACCGGGGCGATCGAGGCGGTGGCGACGGTACTGGCCCTGCGCCACCGAAGGGTTCCGCCCGTCGTCGGGCTGCGCACGCCGGCGGCCCCGCTGCGGCTGGCCACGGGATCGACGCAACCCGTGGGCCCCGGCGCCGGTTTGAGCCTGACGTTGGGGTTCGGTGGGTTCAACACCTGCCTGCTGTTCGAAGGGGTGAGGGCGTGACGCACGTACCGCCGGGCACACGGGTGCTGGGGTCGGCAACGGTCGTCGCCGACGACCCGAGTGAGCACGCGAGGAACCGACCGTCCTTCTACGCCGACCCCGCGGCCTGGCTGGTGGCCGAGACCGTGGACCGGGCACTGGCGGACTGCGCGGAGCACGTGCTCGCCGCCGCCGACGACACCGCGATCCTGGTGATGAGCGCGACCGGCACCGAGCGGACGATGCGCCGGATCGCCGGCGCGGTGCCGCGCTCGCGGGTCTCACCCCTGCGCTTCGCCGGCGCCAACCCGGGGGTGCTGGCCGGGCTGCCCGCCCTGCACCACGGGCTGCGCGGGCCGTCGCTGCTGTTGGCCGGACACCCGGACGCCGCCGCCCCCGTGGCGGGCACCGTGATCGCCGGATGGCTCGGGGACGGCCACGCCCGGCACGTCCTCCTGGTCGGCCTGCACACCACCGAGGGAGACCGCGTAACGTGCTGCTGCCTGGTACTGACCCGTGCCGGGGAGGACCGGTGAACGGCCTCACCCGCTCCGCGGTGGCCGACTTCCTGTCCCGGGTCGACGGCGCCCCGGCCGGCACCGGCGCCGCGCCGGGCGGGGTGGACGACGTGCTGGCGGACCTGGCCGGGCTGGGCCTGGCACCGGGCGACGCCGTCGTGCTCTGCCTGGCCAACGGAGTGGCGCTGCTGCGCGTGCAGTTCGCGTCGTTGCTGCTCGGCCTGGTGCCGCTGGCCGTGCCGCCCAGCACGCCGTGGCAGCGGGTGCGCGCACTGGCCGGGCACGTCGGGGCCGGCGTGGTGGTGACCACCCGGCTGACCGGCACCGGGCCGTGCGCTTCGGTGGGCGGCGCGTTCGCCGTGCCGACCGGACACCCGACCACCCCGTACCGGCCGGGCGAGATCCTGCTGTCCACCTCCGGCACCTCGGGCATGTTCAGCGCCTGCGTCCACCGGGTCTCCTCGCTGCTGCACAACGCCCGCCTGCACGCCGCCGCCACCGGCATCACCGCCGGTGACACCCTGCTGGTGAACCTGCCGCTGTACTACTCCTACGCGCTGGTGGCCCAGGCGTTCGCCGCGTATCTGACGTCGGCGCGGCTGGTGCTCGACGGACCGCCGTTCTCACCGGTCGCCTACCGCGACGCGATCACCACGCACGGCGTCACCCATTCGTCGGTGACCCCGACGATCGCCCGCCAACTGCTGGCCGCCCCCGCATTCCTGCCCCGGGGCCTGCGGACGCTGGCGGTCGGCGGGGACCGGCTCGCGCCCGCGGAGGTGGCGGACCTGCTGGCCGCGCGCCCCGCCGGGGAGCTGTACCTGACCTACGGACTCACCGAGGCCGGGCCGCGCGTCTCGACCCTGGCCGCGCACGCCGAGCCGGCGCACCGCTACGGCTCGGTCGGCCGCACGCTGCCCGGCGTGCGCGGGTCGCTGCGCGAGGTGCGGGACGGCGTGGGCGAATTGCTGGTCGAGTCCGACACCGTGCTGCTGCGCCGGGTCGGGGAGTCCAGCGGGCGGGTCCTGCTGGCGCCGCGGACCATCGCCACGGGTGACGCCTTCTCCCTCGACGACGGCTACCTCACCTTCCACGGGCGCCTGTCCGACTTCGTGGTGCTGCGCGGCGAGAAGGTCTCGCTGAACACCGTCCGCCAGGCCGCGCACGCCATCCCGGGGGTCGTGCACTGCCTGCCCGAAGTGGTCGACGAGGACGGCACGCACGTGCTCGACGTCCACCTGTCGGTCACCGCCTCCCCGCCCGGCGGCGAGAAGGCGCTGCGACGCCTCCTCAACTCCCAACTCCTGCCCGCCGAACGCCCCCGCGCGGTGTTCATCTCCACCGCCGACCCGGAGACCTTCCGCAAATGACCGTCCGCCTCGGTTGCACCGTCCCGACGGGCCTCCCGCCCGGCGAGCTCCGCGCGTTCGCCGAGACCGCGGAACGCCTCGGGTACGACCACCTGTCCGTCCCGGAACACCTCGTCTCCCGCACTCCCGCCTACGAGAGCCTGACCCTGGTGGCGTTCCTGGCCGCCGTGACCACCCGGATCGAACTGGCCACCGCGATGACGATCCTGCCGCACCGGCCGGTGGTGCTCGCCGCCAAGCAGGCCGCACAGCTCGCCGACCTCAGCGGTGACCGACTGCGGTTGGGCATCGCCGTCGGCGCCGATCCCGCGGAGTCCGCCGCGCTCGGCGTCGCCCGGGGTTCCCGCGCGGCACTGTTCGAGGAACAGGTCCGTGCCCTGCGCCTGCTGTGGACGCGGCCGGACGCGGAGTTCGCCGGCGCGCACGTGGCGTTCTCCGGAGTCACCCTCACCCCCCGGCCGCGTCCGATCCCGCTCTGGATGGGCGGCGGCACCCTGCGCACCGGAGGCAGACCGGGCGCCCTGCACCGGATCGCCACCCTCGCCGACGGGTTCACCATGTCCGGCCTGCTCGCCAACCGGACCCGCCGCGGTGCCGCACTGATCGCCGAACTGCGCAAGGCGGTGACCGAGGCCGGCCGTGACTGGGCCGCCTTCGGGACGGAGGCCCGCCTCCGTCCCGCCCCCGGTCGGCCCGACGCCTGGCGCGCGCTGGCCGATGCCTGGCGGTCCGCCGGCGCCACCCACCTCACCGTCACCACCGACCATCGCTCCCAACTGGCAACCCTGCACGCGGCGTTGAGGGGATAGCCGGAGGGAACGCCGACGACCCGGCGGCCCGTCGCACCGCGTCAGGCGGTGTCGAGGGTGTCGGTGACGGTGGAGGTCGGGGTGTGGAGGACGGCGTCGAACGCTTCGACGACGGGGGTGTGGAGGTAGGCGCTCTGGATCCGGATGCGGTCGGGGCCCGGGGGGAGGTCGGTTCGCCCGGGGGACCGGGGGCGTGCCGGCCGGAGGTCGGCGAGGCCGAGCCCGAGTCCGGCGTCGGTGAAGGCGGCTTCGATGCTTCCCGGTTCGGCCGGCCCCAGCGGGGTGGCGTCGATGGTGAAGCCGAAGCGGGCGTTCTCGTCGCGGGGCATGTCCGCGGTGTGCCCGGTGGTGCTCGTCAGGGCGAGGGGGCGGTAGGCGGCACCGAGTGCGCGGTGCAGGTGCTGCCCCATGGGGAGCCCGGTGAGGTGGCCGTCGAAGGAGACCGGGGTCCGCTGGATGTGGGCGTTGTGCGCCGCCAGTACGACGCGGGTCCCGGGTTCGAGGCGGTCCAGGTGCCACAGCACCGAGCGGGCCATGTAGGCGTCGCGGGCCGAGGTGTCGGCGGTCAGTCCCGTGCCGGCGAAGAGGCCCGCCATGGCGCGGAAGGTGTAGTCGGCGTGGCAGGCGCCTTCGAGCCGGCGCAGGGCGACGTCGTAGTCCTGCTGGTCGCCGCGGGAGACGTACAGCGGTTCGAGGGCGCGGAAGCGGATGAGCAGGCGCGTCAGGAGCGCACTGAGGGCGTCCTGTTCGGCGGTGGCCAGGCGGGCCCACGCGGGTGCGGCGACGGCGCCGGAGCCGGCGGCGAACGTCGCGGCGATCCGCAGCGCCTCCTGGAGCGCGGGCAGCGTCTCCGGGTCGATCCGGTGCAGGTAGTCGGCGACCGGCGTCAGGGCGGGTAGCAGGGAACCGCCCGCCGCGGGAATGTCGACGCCCGCGAAGCGCACCGGCGTCGGGGCGGTGCGGTTGTGGCGGCGCAGCCACCGCAGCGGTGCGTCGAGTCCCACGGGAACGGTTCCGGCGAGGTGTGCCGCGAGGGCGTCGTCCGTTCCCTCGCCCCGGGCCCACGCGTCGAGGGCGAAGCCTTCGCTGAAGCCGTACTCGAAGGCCAGGACGGTGAACCCGCAGCGCTCGACCAGGAACCGCAGGATGCGCTCGCGCAGGAGCGCGAACTCCTGGATGAAGTGGGAACTCTCGCCGATCGCGACGACCCGGGCGTCGCCGACGACGGCACGCAGCGGCTCCAGGTCGTCGAGCGGCGCTTCGGGGTCGAGGTGGGCCAGGGCGGTGGCGTGGGTGCGGAGCCAGTCGGCGAACGGGTCGGGGTGGGGCGAGGCAGGCATGCCGGCGGCTCGCTTTCTCGGGAGGGCGGGGTGGGCGGGTCGTCGTGCGGGCGGTCGCTGCGGGGCCGATCGCCTCGCGCGGGGACCGTTCAACGGCCCCTCAACCAAGGGGCGTTGGACGCTGCCGTTTGTGTTCAGCTCCGCTCGGGTGCCGCGTTCTCCAAGTCGTCGACGCTGCCGGCCATGATGGTGCGGACGTGCGCGGTCAGGTGTGGGAGGGGCCAGTCCCACCAGGCCAGCGCGAGGAGGCGGTCGACGTCGGCGTCGCCGTAGCGGCGCCGGATGAGGCGGGCGGGGTTGCCGCCCACAATTCCGTAGTCGGGAACGTCGTCGACGACCACCGATCCGGCGGCGATGATCGCTCCGTGGCCGATGCGGACGCCCGGCATCACCATGGACCGGTAGCCGAACCAGACGTCGTGGCCCACCACGGTGTCGCCCCGTCCGGTCAGGCCGGTGAGCAGGTCGAAGTGGTCCGACCAGGAACCGCCCATGATGGGGAACGGGAAGGTCGAGGGGCCGTCCATGCGGTGGTTGGCGCCGTTCATGATGAACCGCACGCCCTCGCCCAGCGCGCAGAACTTCCCGATGACCAGCTTCTCCGGCCCGTAGTGGTACAGCACGTTGCGCGTCTCGAAGGCGGTCGGGTCATCGGGGTCGTCGTAGTAGGAGAACTCCCCGACCTCGATCAGCGGCGAGGTGACGAGCGGCTTGAGCAGCACCACCCGCGGCTGCTCGGGCATCGGGTGCACCACGGTCGGGTCGGCGGGCACGGGCGGCGTCATGGAACGTTTCCTTCCGGGAGAACGGTGGGGACTTGGGGGAGGGCGGCCCAAGGAGTGGGGTCGAGGAGCGGGGGCGAGGAACGGAGTGAGCAACGGACGCCGAGGGGTGCCTGAGCGCCGTTCGACGGGCGGCTGCGGGTCGGCCGCGTGCGGGCCGCGCGCCCGGGTCGGGCCTCAGCAGGCGGCGGCGGACGGTGCGGTCGCCCGCAGGTCCAGGCGGGTGCCCTGCCAGCGCCGACGCAGCCGGCGGTCGTGGCTGACGATGACGAGGGTGCCGTCGTACCCGGCCAGGGCGGCTTCCAACTCCTCGACGAGGGCGGGCGAGAGATGGTTGGTGGGCTCGTCGAGCAACAGGACGTCGGACGGCTCGTCCAGCAGCCGCGCCAGGGCGAGCCGCTGCAGCTGCCCGGTGGACAGCCGGCCGACCGGCACCGCCAGATGGTCGGGGTCGAACAGGCCGAAGGACAGCAGCCGTTCGGCCTGCGCGTCGGCCGCTCGGGCCCGCCCGCGGGCGAACGCCGCCAGCACGGTGTCGTCCGGATTCCCGGGCCGCGGCTCCTGGCTGAGGTAGCCGATCCTGCCGCGGCGGCCGACCTGGCCGGCGTCGGGGGCCAGTTGCCCGGCCAGGACCCGGAGCAGGGTGCTCTTGCCCGCCCCGTTCGCCCCCGTGATCAGCAGGCGGTCGCCGGCCGTGAGGGTGAGGTCGGTGCGGGCGAGTCGGCCCGTGACGGCGACGCCGGCGGCATCGAGCACGAGGCCGTCCAGGCGACCGGCCCGCAGGACCGGGGCGAAACGCAGGGGTTCCGGTGGCGGCGGGACCGGGTCGGCGACGAGGCGGCGCAGTCGCTCCTCGGCGTTGCGCACCCGGCTGGCCAGGGACTGCTGCACCCGGCCGCCCGCCCGGTCGTAGGCCATCTTGTTGCCGTCCTTCATCGCCCGGCCGGGGGCCACCTGGCGGGCGGTGGTCGCGGCGGTCTCCCGGAGCCGGTCGACGTCGGCCCGCCACTGCTCGTGCGCCTGGGCCCAGCGCTGCCGGGCGGCCGCCTTCTCGGCGAGGTAGCCGGGGTAGCCGTTGCCGTACCGGTCGACCTGGTGCCGATCGGCGTCCACCTCCAGCAGGGTGGTGGCGACCCGTTCGAGGAAGACCCGGTCGTGGGAGACCGCCACCGTGGTGCCGCGCCGGGCGCGCAGGTGGTCTTCCAGCCAGCGCAGGGCGTCGTCGTCGAGGTGGTTGGTCGGCTCGTCCAGCAGCAGCACCTCCGGTGCGGAGGCCAGGACGGCCGCGAGCCGCAACCGGACCCACTCGCCGCCGGACAGGCTGCCCACGGTGCGCTCGCGGCCCACCAGTCCCAGGCCGAGACCGTGCAGCGCACGTTCCACCCGGGCGTCGGCGTCGTAGCCGCCGCGCAGCTCGAAGACCGTCATCAACTCCCCGTATGCGGCCATGCCGGACTCGTCGCCGTCGGCCATCGCGGCCTCCAGGCGGCGCATGCGCCGCTCGATCGCGCGCAGGTCGCCGAGCGCCCGGTCGACGACTTCCTGGACGGTCGCCCCCGCCGCCAGTTGCTCGTCCTGGGCGAGGTAGCCGACCCCGCCGGTGGCCTGGACGACGACCTCGCCCTGGTCGGGCCGTTCGCGCCCGGCCAACAGGCGGAGCAGGGTGGACTTGCCGGAACCGTTCTCACCGATGATCCCGGTGCGCTCGCCGACGGCGAGCGAGCAGGTCACGGCGTCAAGGACGAGCCTGCCGCGGAAGGACTTGCTGACGGTGAGCGCACTGATCTGGGTGGGCATACAGGGTCTCCAAAGCATTCGGGAACGAGGTGACGGTGCGGGGCCGTGCGGCCGGGCGAACGCTTCGGAAGAGCATGGTCACTCCACTAGTGCGACAACTGATGCTTTAAGATCGTGCCACACCACCGCCCCCTGAGCAAAGGAACTTTTCCCGTGACGCCTCCAACGGACCCGGACCCGGAAGAAGGAGCCGCCCCGCAAGGCGCCGCCCCGCAAGGCGCCGGGCCGTCACCCCGACGGCGCCCCGGCGGCCGCACCGCCCGGATCCGCCGGCAGGTGCTCGACGCGGTCCTCGCGGAACTCGGCGACCAGGGTTACGACGGGCTCACCACCGACAACGTGGCCGCCCGGGCCGGCGTGCACCGCACCACGGTGTACCGGCGGTGGGGCGACGTCGGCGGCCTGCTCGCCGACGTCCTCGACGCGGCCGGCGACGACGACTGGCAGCCCCTGGACACCGGGTCGTTGGAAGGCGACCTGACCGCGCTGAACGAGGAGATCCACTCGGCGCTGACCGCACGACCGCCGATCGTGGCCGCACTGATCGCCGCCTCGTTCCGATCCGAGCAGGCCGCCGCCGCCCAACAGCGGCTCTGGGACGACCGCTACGCCCGCTGCGAGGTCGTCGTCAGCCGGGCCGTAGAACGCGGCGAACTTCCCCCGCACAGCGATGCCCGGCGACTGCTCGTCGCCGCCACCGCACCGCTGTACCACCAACTGGTGCTCCTGCGCACGGCCCCCGACCCGCAACTGCCGGGCCACGCTGCCCGAACCATCGCCCTCGCCGCGGCCGCCGGCGCCTTCGTCGAGCCCCCGCCGACGGGCGACGGCTGAGCGGGGCCCGCCCGCCGCCCCGGCGCGCACGGCCTACTGGGGCTGCTCCGCAGCGGAGAAGAGGTCGAGCAGGCCCTGGGGAGTGGTGCCGCCGAACAGCAACTCGTAGTGCCTGAGCCCCTCGGCGGCGGCTTCGGCGCTGCGCGGGAACAGTGCCTGCTCGTACGCGGTGAGGGCGGCCTCGACGTCATCGGGGTGTGCGGCGAGGGCCTGGCCGAGTTCGGCGCCGTCCTGCATGGCCAGGTTGGCGCCCTCGCCGTTGGGCACCGACAGGTGGGCGGCGTCGCCGACCAGGGTCACCCCGGGCACCCGGTCCCACCGGTGCTCCGTCGGCAGCGCGTAGTGGGGACGCACGACGGGCGGGGTGTCGCTGTTGGTGATCAGGGCGGTCAGTTCGGGGGCCCAACCGTCGAATTCCCGCGCGATCCGCGCGGTGGCCGCGGCGACGTCGGTGACGTCGACGGCGGTGAACCACTCCTGCGGTTTGCGCAGCGTCACGTAGGCGTGCAGGGTGCCGCCGCTCTCCCGGTGGGCCCCGATCCACTTGTCGTTCCCGCCCGGTTCGAAGGTGCCCAACGACCCGCCGCCGACCGCCTTCGCGCTGGCCGGGTGCCGGGTGTCGGCGTCGAACAGGTAGGTCTCGACGAACGACCGGCCGCTGTACTCGGGCGCGGCGTCGGAGAGCAGCGGACGGACCCGGGACCACGCGCCGTCCGCCCCCACCAGCAGCCGCGTGACGGTGCTGCGCCCGTCGGCGAAGGTCACCTCGTGGCGGCCCCCGCCCAGGGCGCGGACGCCGTGGGCCTTGTGCCCCCACCGGACGGTGCCGGCCGGCAGTGAGTCGAGCAGGAGCTGCCGCAGCGCGCCGCGGTGCACCTCCGGGCGTCCGCCGGTGCCGTCGTCGGCCCGGTCGAGCAGGACGGTCCCGTCCCGGTGGAGGATCCGCATCGCCTGGTGTCCCTCCAGGATGATGCTGCGGAACTCGTCCGTCAGCCCGGCCGCCTGGAGCGCGAGTTGCCCGTTGTGGTGGTGGATGTCGAGCAACCCGCCCTGCGTGCGGGCCATCGGCGAGGGCTCCGCCTCGTAGACCGCGACCGGGATGGCGCGGAGGTGCAGGACGCGGGCCAGTACGAGGCCGCCGAGCCCGGCGCCGATGATCGTGACGGGGGTGGTCATGGTGGTTCCCTCCTGATCGTTCACCGCCGGGCGGACGCCCGGCGGATCACGCCTGGAACGCCGCGCCCGCCCGAGGGGGCGGCGCGACGACGGCGGCCGGCGTCGTACGGTCCGACGCCGGCCCGCCCCACGGTTCCGGCGGCCGTCGACAGACCGCCGACAGACCTCCGACACGACACCGACCACCGCCGACAGCTCACCGACGGGCCCCGCCGCCACCCGTCGTCACCTCACCCCCACGACGGCGACACCGGCACCGGGAACGGCGGCCAACTCGCGCCCCGGGCCGCCTGGTTGACGTGCACCGCCCGCACCACGTGCGCCGGTGCGGGAGGGGTCAGTCGACGGCCGCCCCGGACGCGTCGAGGGGCGAGCGGGGGCGATCCACGATCCCCTGCACGATCCGCAGCAGCCGTTCCCCCGCCCGGTCGATGCTGCCGTTCTGCGTGCTGACCTGCGCGCCTTCCAGTACGAAGGTGATCTCGGCCGCGGCCTGCTCGGGGTCGGGCAGCCCGGCCGCGGTGCACATGCCGATGAGTCTGCGGGTCTGCAGCGCCTTGTGCTGCTCGATGACCTGGCGTGCCGGATGGGCGCGGTCGGGCAGCTCGGCGAGGGAGTTGATGAAGGGGCAGCCGCGGTAGGAGAGCGCGGGCAGTCCCTCGGCGATGAAGCGGGCCAACGCCAGGATCTGCTCCCTGGGCCGGTCGTGGAATTCGGCCTCGACCCGGTCGAAGGCGGCCTGGTAGTCGGCGGCGACGATCCGCAGCCACTCCGCGACCAGCGCGTCCTTGGTTTCGAAGTGCCGGTAGATCGCCATTTTGGTGGTCTCGGCCTTCTCGGCGATCGCCTGGACGCCCACCCGCCGGATCCCCTCGCTCTGGAAGAGCTCCTCCGCCGCATCGAGGATGCGTTCGCGCGGCGGGAGTTTCGCCACCCTGCTCGGCCTGCTGACGGTCGATGCCATGACTGCTCCGTGACGTCCGGTCGGTGGTGGGCCCTCGCGCCCCCTGCTACGGTACCAGCTCGTCCTGCGCGATACCGATGGGTATCGTAGGGAACTCATCGGTATCGTTCTTTCCTCTGGGAGTGACAGTGAGAGTTGCCGAGTACGTGCA
Source organism: Streptomyces lunalinharesii (assembly GCF_039532155.1). Lineage (NCBI taxonomy): Bacteria > Bacillati > Actinomycetota > Actinomycetes > Kitasatosporales > Streptomycetaceae > Streptomyces > Streptomyces lunalinharesii. Next base: position 23,186 of record NZ_BAAARK010000030.1, on the reverse strand, counting down.
GTTCGACGGGGTCGGGCTGGCCGAGCTGGTGGCTGGCGGCGAGGTGCGTCCCGCCGACGTCGAGGCAGCCGCACGCGAGGCGGCACGGGCGGTCGATCCGCAGCTCAACGCCATCGTGGAGACCTGGCCGGCCGACGACGCGCCCGCCCCCGGCAGCGCACCGCTGGCCGGGGTCCCGTTCCTGATCAAGGACATCGGGGTCGCCATGGCCGGCCGGCGCACGGAGTTGGGCAGCCGCCTCGCCGCCGGCAACGTCGCCGCGGCCGACTCCGCCCTGATGCGGCGCTTCCGCCGCGCCGGCCTCGTGACGTTCGGGCGCACCGCGACACCGGAGATGGCGTACAGCACCACGACGGAACCCGTGCTGTACGGCGCGACCCGCAACCCCTGGGACCCGGAGCGGAGCGCGGGCGGCTCCAGCGGGGGAGCGGCCGCGGCCGTCGCCGCCGGGGTGGTCCCGCTCGCGCACGCCACCGACGCCGCCGGCTCGATCCGCATCCCCGCCGCGTACAACGGCCTCTTCGGGTTGAAGCCCACCCGCGGCCGGGTCTCCTGGGGGCCCGACTTCGACGAGATGTTCAACGGCCTGGCCGTACAGGGCAGCGTCAGCCGCACGGTGCGCGACAGTGCGGTACTGCTCGACCGGATGCGCGGCCCGGAGCCGGGCGACCCCTACTCCGCCCCGGAACCGCGCCGGCCCTATGCCGAGGAAGTCGCCCGCCCCCCAGGCTCGTTGCGGATCGGCGTCCTCGCCCAGGCATGGGGCGGCCGCCGCACCACCGCACCGGTGGCCGGAGCCCTCTTCCACACCGCGCGGCTGCTGGAATCCCTCGGGCACCACCTGGTCGAGGTCGAGATCGACCTCGGCGTCGACTGGGAGGAGTTCCTCCTGGCCAACGCCCGGCAGTGGACGGCGAACCTCACGGCCCAGGTCGACGGACTGGCGGCCGCCCTCGACCGGCCCGTCGACTCCTCGACGCTGGAACCTCCCGTCCTCGCCAGCTACCACTACGGACAGCGGGTCAGCGGCGCCCAGTTGGTCACCGCGCTCGCGGTCCGGAACCGGGTCGCGCGGCGCCTGGCACGGTACTTCGACGCGCACGACGTGCTGCTCACCCCGACCATGCCGGAGCTTCCCGTTCCGCTGGGCACCCATGCCGAGGGCGCGGAAGCCCTGGACGGCCTCGGCTGGCTCCGCCGCCTCTTCGACCTCGGGCCGTTCACCGCGGCGTTCAACGTGGCGGGCACGCCGGCCATGTCGGTGCCCCTGACCGCGGACGCGGAAACCGGGCTCCCGATCGGGATGCAGTTCGCCGCCGGCTACGGGCACGAAGGCCGCCTCTTCCGCCTCGCCGGCCAACTCGAACGGGCCAACCCCTGGTCGCACCGGACCCCCGCGGTATGGGCCGGGAACGCCACGGGCTCTTGAGGAGTGGCGCCGGTGGGCGGGCCGGCTGGGGGTGGCTTCGGCGGCTTCGGCGTGGGGAGTTGACGGACGCCACCGACACCTTCCGGGGGCGTGCCGCCCGGGGAGTAGATTCGCGCGCATGCGAGCAGTCGTGATTGACGGCAGGGGCGCGTTCCGGCTCGAACGGCGTGCTGATCCGGTCCCCGGGCCCGGGCAGGTGGTGGTGCGGGTGCGCGCCGCCGGGCTCAACGCGGCCGACCTCCAACAGGCCCGGGGTGACTATCCGGCGCCCCCGGGCTGGCCCGCCGACGTCCCCGGACTGGAGATCGCCGGCGAGGTCGAGCAGCTCGGCGCGGGGGCGACGGGGGTGGGCGTCGGCGACCGGGTCATGGCCCTGGTGGGCGGCGGCGGTCACGCCGAGCGGATCGTGGTCCCCGTCGAGCTGTTGCTGCCCGTCCCGGCCGGGCTCTCCTGGCGGGAGGCGGCCGGCTTCCCGGAGGCGTTCAGCACCGCCTGGGACGCGCTGGTGGTCCAAGCCGGGACGCGCGCCGGGGACCGGGTGCTGGTCACCGGAGCTGCGGGCGGGGTCGGCACGGCGATGGTTCAGGTGGCCGCCGTCGCCGGCGCCGGTGTGGTGGCGAGCGTGCGCCGGCCCGCACTGCACGACCGCGTCGCGCAACTCGCCCCCGACGGGGGCCGCGTGGAGGTGGTCGAGCCCGCCCAGGAGGGCGAACGGGCGCCGTACGACGTCGTCGTCGAGTTGGTCGGAGGGGAGGACTGCCTCCGGCGGGTCGAGCTGTTGCGTGCCCGCGGGAGGATCCTCGTGGTGGGTGTCCAGGGCGGATCGGTGGCCCCCCTGCGGATGTTCGACCTGATGCTCGCGCGTGCCCAGTTGATCGGCACCACCCTCCGCGGCCGCTCCCCGGCGGAGAAGGCGCTCCTCGCGGCCACCGTGCGCACCGCCGTCGTCCCGCTCCTGGCCGAGGGGCGCCTGCGGGTGCCCGTCGACGCGAGCTTCCCGCTGGACTGTTTCGCCGATGCCTACGCCAGGCTGGCGGGCCCGGGGAAGTTCGGCAAGGTCATCCTGGTGCCGTGACGGCGCCGTGCCGCTGCCCGGGGACAACGCCGTCTCCGGCACGGCGGAAGGCGCCGACGAGGTCGTGGCACGGGCCCGGAAGATCGCGTCCTACGGTCTCCGCTTCGCGCTGCTGCACATCCTGGTGAGCCGCGAGAACATGGCTCTCTCCCTGCACAACACCGCCCGCCGGGGCGACGTCCGGCTGGACGAACACCTCTCCACCGTCTGCCGCCTGCGGGACGGCAAGATCGCGAGCATCGAGACCTACCTGTCCGACGTCGCGGGCATGAACGCGTTCTTCGTCTGACCGGCCGACGGCCCGCGGGGCACGTCGACGCCGCCCCGCACAACCCCCCGGCGCGGCAATCCCTTTGCGCCGCTGTTCCGTACCGGTGGTCGAGGGGGTGGGTCGGAGGAAGGAGCGATCATGGGAATCTTCGCAACCCTCGTTCCCGCAATGGGTCGTGGCCATGGTGACCACGGCGAGCGGGGCCGGCACGGGGACCGGGACGACCGGGACCGCGACCGGCACGGGCGGGACGATCGGGACCATGGCCACGACGGTGGTCGCGATCGCGACCGGGACCGCGAAGGGAGGTACTGAGTGCTTGTGTGGCCGTCGGCGGCCGGGCCCCCGCCCGGCCGCACGGGTCGGTGAAGCGACGTGCGCTGTTCCGGACCGCGCTCCTGCACCCGCGGTGACGCCCGGGGCGCCGACGCGGCCGGGGCCGACGCGCCTGCCGCGACCGCACGGGAGCGGACGTGCGCACGGCGCCGGCGGACGACGAAGTCGCCGTCCGTGCCCCGTGCTTCCGGCGGCGCCGACGCGGTCGTCGAGGCGGCTCCGCCGGTGGCGCTGCGCGAGGTGTTCCGGCGGTTCTGGCCCTACACGCGCGGTGGTCGCCCGTGGTTCGTGGTGATCCTGGGCCTCGTGGTGCTGGGGCCCGTCGTCGACGCGGCCGAGGTCTGGCTCTTCAAGATCCTCATCGACGACGTGCTGATCCCGCGCGACCTGCACCTCCTCCTCCCGATCGCCCTCGCCTACCTGGGCCTCACCCTCGCGGCCGGGGTCCTGGACTTCGCGGACGACGTGACCTCCACCTGGGTCGGCGAGCGGTTCCTGCTGGCGCTGCGCTCGGCGCTGTTCCGCCACGTCGAGGGCCTGTCACTCGGCTTCTTCGAGCGGCGGCGGCTCGGCGACGTGCTCGCCCGGATGACCGGTGACGTCGACGCGGTCGAGACCTTCCTGCTCTCCGGGATCGTGAACGCCCTCGCACAGGTCGTGCGGCTGGGCGTCTTCCTCGGCGTGCTCTGCTACCTGAGCTGGCACCTGACGCTGCTGGCCGTCGTCATCGCTCCGATGTTCTGGTGCACCGCGCGGTGGTTCTCCCGGCGGGTCAAGGTCGTGGCGCGGGAGCGGCGGCGGCGCAGCGGGGCGATCAGCGCGATCACCGAGGAGACCCTGGGCAACATCGCGCTCGTGCAGGCGTACAACCGGCAGCGGTGGGAGCACGGCAGGTTCGAGCGGGAGAACCTCGGTCGCTTCCGGGCCGTCATGGCCTCCGCCCGCCTCGGCGCCGTGTACGCCACGGTCGTCGAACTCATCGAACTGCTCGGCGCGCTCCTGGTGTTGGGCCTGGGAACCTGGGAACTGATCCGGGGTCAGCTCACGCTGGGCGGCCTGCTGGTCTTCCTCACGTTGCTCAGCAGGCTCTACGGCCCCCTCCGCGGTCTGTCCGGCCTCAGCAACACCTTCTCCTCCGCGTCGGCCTCCGCGGAGCGCATCATCGAACTGCTCGACCAGCGACCGCAGGTCCGCCAGAGCGCGACTCCCCGGGCGCCGGGACGCTGTCGCGGCGAGATCGCGTTCGACGACGTCTCCTTCCGCTACCCGGGTGCCACCGCGCCCGCCCTGACGGGGGTCTCGTTCCGCGTGGCACCCGGTGAGACGCTGGCACTCGTGGGCGCCAGCGGCGCCGGGAAGACGACCGTCGCCAAGCTGCTGCTGCGCTTCTACGACCCGGACGACGGCACCGTCCGCCTCGACGGGCACGACCTTCGCGACCTGGGCCTGGACGCCCTGCGGGACAACGTCGCCGTGCTCCTCCAGGAGACCGTGGTCCTCCACGGCACGGTGCGCGACAACATCGTCTACGGCCGGCCCGGCGTGGGCGAGGCCGAGATCGTCGCCGCCGCCCGTCGTGCCGACGCCGACGGCTTCATCAGCCGACTCCCCGACGGCTACGACACGGTGGTCGGCCAGCGCGGGCGGTTGCTCTCCGGCGGGCAGCAGCAGCGCCTGGCCATCGCCCGCGCGATGGTCCGGGACGCGCCGCTGCTCGTCCTCGACGAGCCGACCACCGGCCTCGACGCGCAATCCGGCCGGCGCATCCTGCAACCCCTGCGCCGGCTGATGGACGGCCGCACGACGATCCTGATCTCGCACGACCTGCTCACCGTCCGCGACGCCACCCGGATCCTGCTGCTGGAGCACGGTCGGGTCACCGCCCGCGGCACGCATCGACAACTGCTCGCCCGCAGCGCGGCGTACGCACGGCTGTACCGGCCGTACGGGGCCGCCGCCGGGCCGCAGGTCGGGGGGCCGTCGAGCTGACTTCGAACCGTTCGCCGGCCCGACACCCGCGCAGGACGTGCCGACCGGGCGGTGCCGGGCGCGCGGACCGGGTAGCGAGCACGGCCCCCGCAGCCCTCCCCGTGAGCGGGCCGGCGCCCCTCCCGGAGCGGCGGTGGCGGCGGAGGAGAATGGGAGTGTGGCATTCCGTCGCCGCCCGGCAGCAATCCCCGGGCCGGGCCGGACCGTACGTAGGGGTATGCAGTGGTTGCAGCTCCCGGTCGGACGCATCCCGGACGAGGCGCTGCTGGCCGGCCTGGCCACCGGTGACCCGGAGCTCGCCGTCACGTTCGTGCGGCGCTTCCAGCACACCGTCTTCGGCGTGGCCCTCGCGGTCACCCGAGACCCCCAGCTGGCCGAGGACATCGCCCAGCAGACGTTCGAGCGCGCCTGGCGGCACGCCCAGGTCTACGACTCCCGTCGCGGCTCGGTGACCGCCTGGCTGACGACCATCGCGCACAACCTCGCCATCGACGCCGTCCGATCGCGCCGACCGGACCCGGTGGCGCCGAAGGACCTCGACGCCCTCCTGGGCGCGGTGACCGACACCCCCGAGCAGCAGGCACTTGCCGACGAGGCGTCGGCCACCCTGCGGGCGGCGGTGGCGCGGCTACCGGAGGGACAGCGCCGCGCCCTGGTGATGGCGGGCCTGTACGGGATGACCGCCCGGCAGGTCGCCGACCGGGAGCACATTCCGCTGGGCACCGCCAAGACGCGGATCAGGGCCGCGATGGGCAAGCTGCGCGCCACCCTCACCGCGCCGGAGCATCCGCACCCGGGCGCCGCGCCCCCGACGTCCACGACCCCGCACCCCGGGTCTCCGAAGCGAGGCGACCATGGCTGAGGACCTGACCTGCGCACAGCTGCACCAGGCCGGTGCCGAACTGGCCCTGGGCGTGCTCTCGGGCCGGGAGCGGGCCGAAGCGACCGCCCACCTGGACCGCTGCGCGGACTGCCGGGAGTACGTCGGGCAGCTGGCCCGCGTCGGTGACGGGCTGCTCGGCCTGCTGCCCGGCAGTGCGCCGCCGGCCGGATTCGAGACCAGGGTGGTGCGGCGGCTGGCCCGGGCCCGGGCCGTGCGGGACGGGCGCGAGGCCGCGCGTGGCTTCGGGGCCCGGCGCGGAGCGTGGCGCAAGGGCGTCTGGCTGCGGGTGGCGTCCGCCCTGGCCGTACTCGCGCTCGGCTTCGGCTTCGCCGGCTGGGCACTGGGCACCGCCGTCGAGGACGTCGTGGCCGGCCCCGCCGCGTCCGCCCCGGCCGCGGCGGGCACGCTGCACGCGCCCCTGACGGGAGCCGGCGCGGGCCACCGCCAACACGCCGGTGACCTCTACGCCCACCGCGGGCCGCCGGGCTGGGTCTTCATGTCCGTCGACCTCGCCGACGCCGGACTCCCGTACAGCGGGAAGGTGACCTGCCTGCTGGAGCGGACCGACGGCTCGACCGTCCGGCTCGGCAGTTTCGCACTCCGCCACGGATACGGATACTGGGGCGCCCCGGCCCCCGTGGACCCCAGCACCCTCGCCGGCATCCGTCTGGTCTCCGCCGAGGGCCACGACCTGGCCACCGCACGCTTCACCGCACCGTGAGCCTGCGCCGGTGCGGACGCGGGCCTCACGTCGCCGGCGCCTCCTGGCCGTTGGCGGGGGCCGGCCCGCCTGCGGTGTGGGGCGGGAGCGCGGCCGGTGGGTTCGTCCGGATGAGCGTGTCGATCTGGGCGCGGAGGAGGGTGAGCGCGGTCTGCGGGGTGAGGTGGCCGATCAGGACGTGGGTGGTCAGGCCGTCGGCGAGGGCGAGGAGCGTGCGTGCCGCCCGGTGCGGTTCGTGGTCCGGGCCGGGAGCGACGCCCCCGTCCGGAACCGGGGCGGCAGTGCGGCTCTCGCCGAGCAGGCGCACGAGCAGGGGGTGCAGTTCGGAGTAGCGGTTGCGCAGCACGGCGGCGAGTTCGGGCGTCACGGCGGCCTGCGCGACGAACGCGAGCCAGACCCGGGCCTCGGCCCGTTGCGCCTCGTCGACCAGGGCGACCTCGCCCAGTACGCGCGCCAGCGTCGAACCCGCCGGCTCGGCCGGCTCGTCAGCCGTGGCGGTGCGGGCCCGTGCGCGCGCGCTCACCCGCTCGGTGACCCGTTCGCCGATGTGGTCGAGCGCGAAGACGAGCATCTCCTGCTTGGTCTTGAAGCAGCGTTGGACGGCTCCCATCGACACGCCGGCCCGGGTGGCGACGTCGCGCAGGGTCACGCCTTCCAGGCCGCTGTCGTCGGCGAGCGCGCACACCGCCTCGGCGATCCGGCGCCGCCGTTCCTCGTGGTCCACCTGTCTGGGCACGGTCCCGCCCACCCTCCTCGTAGTAATGCGGTTGCATCGCTTCCCAGCATAGGATGTGATGCAAGCGCATCGGAACGAAGGGGTGTCCGACGTCGCGGCGTGCCGTGGCGTCGGCACGACGCAGCGAGGGGAAGGGGGCGGGGGTGCGCGCTCGCCACGAGGCGGAGCGGGCGACCCGGAAACGCCATGAACACGGAACTGTGGAAGCTGAACGCGACGGAGTTGGGCGCGGCCGTCGCCCGCGGCGAGGTCTCGGCGGCCGAGGTGGTGGACAGCCACCTGGCACGCATCGCGGCGGTCAATCCGCGCGTGAACGCCGTCACCCAACTCATGGCCGACAGCGCCCGCGAGGCCGCGCGCGCCGCCGACCGGCGCCACGCGGCGGGCGAGCGGCCCGGTCCACTGGCCGGCGTGCCCTTCACCGTCAAGGAGAACATCCACGTGGCGGGGTGGGCGACCACGCACGGCGTGCCGACGTTCCGCGACCACGTGGCCGAGGTCGACTCCCCGCCGGTGCGCCGGCTGCGCGCCGCGGGGGCCATTCCGATCGGCCACGCCAACATGCCCGACCTGGCGATCTCCTCGGACCCCGCCAGCCAGTTGTACGGCCGGACGTACAACCCCTGGGACCGGTCGAAGACCCCGGGCGGGAGCAGCAGCGGGGACGGGGTGGCGGTCGCGGTCGGCATGGCCGCGCTCGGCCTCGGCAACGACTCGGGCGGCTCCGTGCGCCTGCCCGCGGCCTTCAACGGCGTGGCGGGGCTGAAGCCGAGCTACGGGCGGTTCGCCGCCGACCACCGCATCATGGGTCAGGAACCCCTGCTGGCCTCCCAACTCATCCCCGTCGACGGCCCGATCGCCCGCTCGGTCGCCGATCTGCGCGCCGCCTACGAGGCGTTGGCGGGCGCGGACCCGGCGGATCCGCGGGCGGTCCCGGTGCCCGCGTACGGGGCCGACCCCACCGGCCCGGTGCGGGTCGGCGTCGTGGTCGACCCGGCCGGAGTGGGCGTCCACCCGCAGATCAGGGCCGCGCTCGACGAGGCCGCCACCGTCCTGGAGCGGGCGGGCCACGCCGTGGAGGAGGTGCGCATCCCCCGGCTGGCCGAGTCCCTGGAGTGCTACGGGACGCTCATCATGACCGAGTTCGGCGTGAAGTGGCCCCGCATCAGGAAGCTGCTCACCGAGAAGGGCGCCCGGCACCTCGACCTGTTCATGGCGCGCACCCCGCACACCGAACTCGACGAGTTCCTCCGACAGACCGGTGTCCGGCTCACCGTCCAACGTGACTGGGCCGAGTTGCTCGACGCCTACCCGCTGCTCCTCGGCGCCACCTGTCCCCAGCCCGTGCCCGGGTTCTACCTGCTCCCCGACGACACCGACGTCGACAGCCACGCGCAGATGATGCTGGCCGGGGCGCTGTGCACGGTGACCTCCCTCGTCGGCGTGCCGGCGGTGAGCGTGCCCACCGGCTTCGCTGACGGCATGCCGCAGGGCGTCCAGGTCATCGGGCAGATGTACCGCGAGGACCGGTGCCTGGCGGCCGCCGAGGTGATCGAGCGTCACTTCGGCGTGCTCACCCCCGTCGACCCGCGCCCGTAACGCGAGCGCGCACCGGTGTCCGCCCTGGCGACGGGGCAGGGCGGACACCGGCACCCCGCCCCAGGCACCGCCGCGCGGCCATCGCGCGCACCACCGTGCGCGCCAACTGCGCACGGGCGGCCGGCAACGGACGGACCGGACGGACCGGAAGTGTCCCCGCGGTCCGCCCGGTCGAGTCCGGTCAGCGTCGCCCGAGGACCTCGACGATGCGACTGAACCCGTCGTCCCCGTGCCCCAGTCCGATGGCCCGGCGGGTCATTCCCTCCGCCCCGCGCATGACGCCGGCATCGATGCCGTGGGCCTCGGAGGCGTGGACGATGTGCGCCATGGACGACACGGCCGAGGTGATCGGGTTGAGCTCGCCGGAGAAGGTGCCGTCGTCCAGGTCCTCGGCGTACTGGTCGAAGAGCGGCGGGAGGATCGCGCCGATGCCCTTGGCGAAGGGCGCCAGTTCCCGCGCGGTGATGCCCTCGGCCCGCGCCACCGCCAGGGCGTGCGCATAGCCCGCCATCGCGGTCCAGAAGACGTCGAGCAGTGCGACGTCGTACGCCGCCGCGCGCCCGATCTCCTCGCCGAGGTGGGTGTGGGTGCCGCCCAACGCCTCCAGCACGGGACGGTGCTCCTGATGGAGCCCCGCCGGGCCGCTGAGGATGAACACCGCGGCGGGCGTTCCGATGGTGGTGGTCGGCGTCATGATCGCGCCGTCCAGGTACCGGATGCCGTGTGCGGCCGCCCAGTTGGCCGTGTCCCGGGCCCGGTCCGGGGTGTCGGCGGTCAGGTTCACCACGGTGCGCCCCTTGAGCGCACCGGCGACCGCCGCGGGCCGCAGGACGGCGTCCGCCGCGTCGTAGTTCACCACGCAGACCACGATCAGCGGGCTCGCGGCGACCGCCTCCGCCGCCGTTCGCGCGCTGACCGCCCCTCGTTCCACCAACTCCCCGTCCCTGCCCGGCGTGCGGTTCCAGACGGTGGTCCGCACCCCCGCGTCGAGCAAGGCGCCGGCCAGGGCCCGGCCCATCGGCCCCAGACCGAGCACGGTGACGGCAGACTGTTCAAAGTGCCTGGACAAGTTCCCACTCCTTGATAAACGTTGCTGAATATGATGAAAGGGGCGAACATGACGCGCAGTCGTGCCCAAGACCCGAATGTCTGTGGGGTGACCGCCGCGATCTCCGTGATCGACGGCAAGTGGAAGACGGCTCTGCTCTGGCTGCTGGAGTCGGGGCCCTACCGTCCCGGTGAGCTGCGCCGGCAGGTGCCGGGCCTCAGCGAGAAGGTGTTGACCCAGGCGCTCCGCGAGATGGAGGCGGACGGACTGGTGCACCGGGAAGTGCACGAGGCGCTACCGCTCAAGACCGTCTACTCCCTGACGGAGTTCGGCCGCGACCTCTCCGAGGCGTTGGCGCCGCTCTCCGACTGGGGCCATCGCCGCTTGGTGAAGCTCGCCGATTCCGCGTCGGCCTCCTGACGCGACGCCACTGCCTCCCATCCCCCTCCGGCGACCGCCCCTGACTGCGCCCCACCAGGTTCGCCCGGGCCGTCGGGCGCTGCCAAGTACCCACAAAAAAGTGGGTACGACGCACGACGCGGAGGTGGACGTGACGTCGGCGGGTGCGCCACCGTCCGTCGGGAACGGGCGATCCGTGGTGCGTTCGGCCCGGCCGCCACAGTCCTCTGCGGCGGCCGGGCCGAACGGGCATCCGGGTGCCAAGTCACCGGCCCCCGTCAGCGAACGGCGGGCCCGGTGACTGGCCGTGGAGGAGCTACAACGGTCGGAAGGACCGCCGCGGCGCATCCCACGCCGACACGTCTCCCGTGGCGTCGTCGTAGTGCCAGGCATGGAGCGTGACCTGGCGCTTCACGAGACGGCGGGTGACACACGGGTAGGTGCGCAAATGGTGCAGCTGCGCCAGCAGATGGCGTTGCTCGGCCGCCGTCGAGGACGCCGCACCGGCCTGCTGAGGCGTGTCGTCCGCACGCGTGCGGTGGGCGGCGCGGCTGAACCAGTTCTGGACGAGCGGCAGGTCGGCGACGGACGGGTCCCGGCGGAGGGAGTGCAGCGCGGTGCAGTTGCTGTGGCCGCAGAGGATGATGTCGCGCACCCCGAGGAGCCCCAGGGCGAACTCCAGTGTTCCGCCGACGCCGCAGTGTGCGCCGGGCCGGAACCTCGGGATGATCTGTGCCGCGGTACGCAGCTCGTGCAGCTCACCGGGTGCGGCGCCGGTGAGGAGGGTGGGCGAGACGCCCGCGTCGGAGCAGCCGATGAACAGGGCGCGTGCGGTGGGCGGGCCGGACGTCGGCCCGGAGTCCGCAGGGGGCGCCGGGTGGGAACGCGTGTCGGTGCGGAAAGCATGCATGATCGACCTCTGGCTCTTCTCGGTCAGTGGTTGCGGCGAGGACGCGGCGTGCTCCGGGCGCCCGTGGCGGGAGGGCGCGTCGACGTCCGGCGGGGCACGGCCCTACGGGCGGTGCCACCGTCGTGCCGACGCGTGCCGTGACGGGCGGGAGCGCGCGGTCGCTCAGCAGCGGATCACTTGCAGCGTGACGGGGTCCGGTGGCCGACCGGCGTCGGTCGACCGCCCCGCGCGACACCGGTGTGCGGTGGCGTCGATCGTGGAGAACGGGCCGTCGTGTGGTGCCGTACCGAGGGCGCGGGTGACCTCGGGGAGTTGACCGACGTAGCGGTCCGGCAGGACGACGGGGGCTGCCGCGTCGGAGAGTTGGACCTGGTCGCCCGCGTCGTCCTCCGCCTCGTCGTAGCGCGGAGCCGGTGCCTGGGTCGTCGTCCAGGCGACGCCGGTCTCGCTCTCCTCCCCCCAGGGAGGCGGATGGTGACCGATGGTCAGGAGCATCAGGAGACAGGAGAACAGCAGCGCGATCAGCGCGACGCCTCTGCGCGCCATCGTCCCTCCCCTCCCTCGGTCACCTGACACGACATCAAGGTCTACAGACGTGTAGACGATGATGTCGCTCCATCGGTTCCCTCGGGCGCGGCACCTCATGCCGGCCGCGGACGGATTCCCGCACCGGCCACGGCTCGCCGTCCGTCCGCATGCGCCGATCCGTACGCGCCGACGTGGACCGGCCTCAGCGCCGCGCCAGGCCGTCGAGCAGCAACGCGACGGTGAAGTCGAAGCGTTCGTGGTCGGTTCCCGAGGTGAGTTCGGCGGCGTACCGCTTCGTGTGCGGGAAGGTGTCGGGCAGGTTGGCGAACCGGCCCAGCAGTTCGTCCCGGCTGACGACCCACTCGCCGTCGGGGCCGCTGACCAGCGAGACCTCAAGGCTGTAGGCGTTGACGTAGAGCATCAGGGAGTCGATGCCCCAGGCGGCGGTCTGCGGGGCGATGCCGCCGGCGAGGAGGAGGGCGAGCATGCCTTCGGCGATGCGCAGGGTGTCCTCGTTGGTGGGGGCGGTGGCGAGGGCGGCCCGGGAGATGCCGGGGTAGCGCAGGTACTGGTCGCGCAGCTGGGTGCAGACGTCGGTGATCTGCTCGCGCCAGGTGTCGGGGTCCGGTTCGGGCAGGTCGACCTCGGCGCAGAGGCGGCCGATGAGCAGCTCGTCCAGGTCGTCCTTGTTGACGACGTGGGCGTACAGCGACGCCGGTCCGGTCTCCAGGGCGGTGGCGACGCGGCGCATGGTCAGGGCCCCGTAGCCCTCCAGGGCCACGACGTCGAGCGCCGCGTCGACGACGGCGTCCACGGTGATCGGCTTCGCCCGCCGACCCCGTGCCGGCGGCGCGCCCGCATCGGGAACGGGCTGGTGGTGCCGCGCTGCGCGCCGTTGCTGAGGAGTCGGTGGCATGTGGCGAGCATACCGGATGCACGAACCCCGTTCCATGAGTCACGAACGCAGTTCGTCTTGACGCGAACGCCGTTCGTGTGTGGAATGTCGTTCGTGAGTCTCGAACAACGCTCTTCCTCTCGCGGCGTCCCCGCTGACGCCCCCGCCGTCGCCCCCGCCGTCGCTCCTGCTGATGCCCCTGCCGTGGCGCCGCCGCGCGCCGCGTGGCTCGTGCTGGTCGTCGTCCTCCTCGGCGAGATCATGGATCTCGTCGACTCCAGCGTTGCCAACCTCGCCGGGCCGTCCATCCGGGCCGACCTCGGGGGCGGGCCGACGACCCTGCAGTGGACGCTGTCCGCCTACACCGCGGCCTTCGCGCTCGGCCTGGTCACCTCGGGCCGGCTCGGCGACCTGCTCGGCCGGCGCCGACTGTTCCTGATCGGCATGGCCGGTTTCACCCTCACCTCGTTGGCCTGCGGCCTCGCCCCCGGCCCCGCCTTCCTGATCGTCGCGCGACTGCTACAGGGCCTGTTCGGCTCCGTGCTGATCCCGCAGGGCATGACGTTGGTGAAGGTCGTCTTCCCGCCCGCGCTCCTGCGCAAGGCGCTGCTGCCGTTCGGGCCGATCATGGGCCTGGCCACGGTCGGCGGGCCGATCCTCGCCGGTTGGCTGCTGCACCTGGACCTGTTCGGCAGCCAGTGGCGCTCGATCTTCCTGATCAACGTGCCCTTCGGCGTCCTCGCCCTCCTGCTCGGCCACCGCGTGCTGCCCCGCAACGGTGGCGAGGACCCCGACGCCGGCCTCGACCCGACCGGCGTGGGTCTGCTCACCGCCGGCTCCGCCCTGCTGATCGTCCCGCTCATCCAGGGGCGCGAACTCGGCTGGCCGGCCTGGACCTACGCGATGCTGGCGGCCTCGGCCGTGATGTTCGCGCTGTTCGTCGCCTCCGAGCGTCGCACCAGGCACCCGGTCATCGCGCCGTCCCTGTTCCGCAAGCGCAGCTTCGTCGTCGGCCTGCTCGTCGTCGCCGGCTTCCACGGCGCGTTGAGCGCGTTCGTCCTGGTCGTCAACCTGCTGCTGCAACTCGGCATGGGCTGGACGCCGCTGCGCACCGGCCTGACGCTGATTCCGTGGGCCCTGGGCACCACCGTCGCCGTCCTGTTCGGCGGGGGAGCGCTCGCGAGGCGGCTGGGGCGGGCGGCCCTGCGCATCGGGCTGTCCGTCGCCGTCCTCGGTCTGCTCGCCCTGTGGTGGTCCACCCACCACTGGGGCACCGCCCTCACCGTCGGCAAGCTGACGCCGTCGCTGTTCCTGACCGGCTTCGGCGCGGGCCTGGTGTTCGTCCCGCTGGTCGACTTCATCCTCGGCGACGCCACCGCCGAGGAGGTCGGTACCGGCGCCGGCCTGCTCAACGCCGTCCAGCAGTTCGCCAGCGCCATCGGCGTCGCCGCCTTGGGCACCGCGTTCTTCGCCGGCCTGGGCACCCCCTCCCCGCACGCCTACTTCGCCGCCGCGCAACGGGTCTTCGGGCTCTGCGCCGGCCTGTACTTCCTGACCCTGCTGCTCGTCGGGTTCCTGCCCCGACGCGCAGCACACGCCCCACACTGAACCCCCGTACCCAGCCGTGGAGTTCACCCGCCCCCGCCCCCGCCTTCGAGGACCGGCAGTCCCGGTCGGCACCCGACCCCACCACGGGAGGAAAACGGCATGACGACGAAGGTCGCACTCATCACCGGCACCAGCCGCGCGCTCGGCCTCGGCTTCGCGGTCGCCCGCCAACTCGCCCAGCTCGAACACCACGTGATCCTCACGGCGCGCGACGCCTCCCGGGCGGAGTGCCTGGCCGCGCGACTGCGCCGGGAGGGCCACCAGGCCACGGCCCTGCGCCTCGACCTCACCGACCCGGCCAGCATGGACGCGGCGGCCGACCACGTCGCCCGGACCGTCGGCCACCTGGACGTCCTCATCAACAACGCCAGCGACGCCGTCGACTTCACCGTCCTGTCCGCACTGGACGCCGACCTCGACGCGGTGCGGTCCGCGTTGGAGGTGGACGTGCTCGGCCCCTGGCGCCTGGTCCAGTCGATGCTGCCGCTGCTGACGGCCGCCCCCGCCGCCCGCATCGTCAACGTCTCCAGCGTCTGTGCCCAACAGATCGCCACCGGCCTCGACCTCGGCGCCAGTCTGCGCGCCCCGGCCCACTCCTTCGCCAAGCACGCCCTCGACGTCCTCACCACCGTCCTGGCCCGAGCCCTGAAGGACACGCCGATCCTCGTCAACGCCGTAGACCCGGGTGAAACCGCCACCCACCCCGAGCGCGGCGACGAGGAGGGGGCGCGCCCCGCCGCCGAAAGCGCACGCGGCGTCGTCCGGGCGGCGACGCTGGACGGGCACGGCCCCACCGGCCGGCTCTTCCGCGACACCCGGCCGCTGCCCTGACCGCGCCCCGCCGCACCGTGGTCCTGCCGGACTTCTCCTGGCTTGAGTGGAGCTCGGTGATGACGGCCGCCGTCGGGGCCCCCGCGCCGGAGGCCCGACGGCGAGTGGCCTCAGGCGGACCGGCTGACGTCGTCGAAGTCGGTGGAGGCCGACAACTCGGCCCAGGCCCGCATGGTGCGCTCGAAGGCGTCGCGTCCGGCCCGGATGTGCTGGAGCGCGTCGGTGCCGAGCAGCAGGCGCGTCGGCGGCTGGTCGGCCGCCACGATGCGCAGCACCGCGGCGGCGGCCTTGTCCGGGTCTCCCGGCTGGTGCCCCCTGCCGCGGATGCGCCGGGCGCGCAGCGGTTCGAACAGCTCGTCGTAGTCGGCGATCACACGGGGTGCGCGGATCATCGAGCGGCCGGACCAGTCGGTCCGGAAACTGCCCGGCTCGACGGCGGTGACGTGGATGCCGAAGTCGGCGACCTCCTTGCCGAGCGTTTCGAGGATGCCCTCCACCGCGAACTTGCTGCCGTGGTAGAAGCCGAGGCCCGGCATGGTGGTCAGCCCGCCCATCGAGGTGACGGCGATGACGTGGCCCGAACGGCGCTCCCGCATGTGCGGCAGCACGGCCTTGATCACCGCCACGGTTCCGTAGACGTTCACCTCGAACTGACGGCGAAGGTCCTCCATCGACGACTCCTCGAACAGGCCCTCGTGGCCGTACCCGGCGTTGGCGACGAGTACGCGTCATGTGTCCGTCAGGTGGCGGGCCGGGCGTCCCAGGCGTTCTGCAGGGCCGGTCGTACGTCCTTGCCCAGGGTGATGCGCGTCTGCCGGCCGGGCAGCGTGGGCAACTCGGCCCAGTGCGTCACCGTTTCGGCACTCGTGAGGCCGTGGGGGAGACGGATGATGCCGTCGGAGTCGACGAAGCAGTCCCGGTGCTCCACGCCGTCCTCACCCCGGTGCAGCGTGGTGAAGTGCATCGGCCTCACGAGCCAGAACTCCTCCCCCGACCCGGTGCCGGAACCGCGGGCGCCGTCCGCCGGATACCGGCCCGTGATCGCCGCCGCCACCGGTGTACCGCTCCGGGGCAGCCTCTCGCGTGCGTCGACCCACGTCACGACGGCGTGGAAATCCGTCATCCCGCTCCTCACCCCAGCACTCGGAAACGCGTCATTGGCTCAGGTGCCGGCGCGCCGGCAGGGGCGCCGACCCGACCCCGGCATCCGGAAGGACCGCGCGACGCCCGCAAAGGTTGCCTGCGGCGCAGCGTGCGGCACCGGGGGGCGAGTCGCCGCAACAAGAACGCCCCCTCGCTGCGAGGGGGCGCCGACACTCACTTCGTTGTGCGCTTCTTGCGTGCAGGCTTCACCGTGGGGTCCTCGATCGTGCGGGCCACGTCGGTGAAGGGCTTGACCGCCTCCTGGAGCGCGACCACGTTGGCCTCGCTGAGGTCGATCTCGTACCACTGCGTGTCACGGACCTGACGGACCCCGAGCTTCGCCGTGCCGTCTTCGTTGGTCTCCCCGGTTTCGTACTCCTCCTCGACCAGGGTCGGCACGGCGAGCTTCACGGTCGTGACGCCGTCCGTCGCCTGGGGGTCGAGGTCGTCCTGGAGAATCGACCGCCAGTAGGTCGCCTTCTTGACGACCTCACTGCCGACCGGCACGGGAGTGATGACCTCCTGCACTCCCGGCTCGTCCTTCTGAGATTCGTCGACCTGGATGGTTTCCTTCACGGCCATAACGGCGCCCCTTTCGATTGGTGCACCCAAATTCTAAGGTAAATAGGGGAGTTGAAGCCAATCGAGCCCGGCCCGTGCGGGAGGCGCTTGATTACGGATCTTCCTGGTCAACTCTCCGGGTGATCCCGGAGCGCCCACTTCTTTTCGTTCCGGCGTCGATCCCGCTCTTCGCAGAATGGCTGTGACGTGCAGAGGTCCCGAAAGCCTTAAAAGTCCTCATCGAAGAGCGGGCCCGCCTTTTCCCGGGCGACTTCGCGTTCTTCTCCCGCGGGCCGGGGAACCGCACGCTCAAGGTGCGCAAAGAGGTCCGGAAAGCGGCGAAGCGGCCGGCATTCGAGCGCCGGGCCGCAGGCGTCGCCGTGCGGGGCCGGGTGCGCACCCGGTGGGGGACCCTCCCACCCGGCAGCACCAGGGACGGTCGCTCAGGCGGTGGGGGAGATCGCCCAGTAGTGTGCGCGCTCGTCGGTGAGGTAGTGGTGGTCGGCCAGGCACTCGATCACGGTCAGCCGGCGCTGCGCCTCGCGGGACCTGAGGAAGCCGTGGAAGTCCGTGACGGACAGGTAGTTGGCGCTCGTGGTGAGGAGCACCAGGCCGTTCGGGCGGGTGACGCGCAGGAGTGCGTCCAACGCGTGCGGCGCCACGTGCCCGGTGGTGAACACGCCGCAGCTGAGGGTGAGGTCGTAGGTGGCGGGTGCGCATTCGGGCAGGCCGAGGTTGAGGTCGGTGCCGCTGGTGAGGAGGCGGTAGGCACCCGTCCCCGCGGCCTGCGCGACCATCTCGTGGTTGAGGTCCAGGCCGTCGAGGTGGCCGATGCCGAGTTTCTTGAAGACCGGGCCGACCAGGCCCGTTCCGCACCCCGCGTCGAGTGCGGTGGTCTCCTCGGGGGCCGGCAGCATGCGGGGCGCGAGCGAGAGGTAGAAGTCGGCCATGCGGAGCGGCCCCTCGTACCCCATGTTGCTCGCGTCGTTCTCATAGGTCTCGGCCCAGTCGCCGTAGAAGGCGCTGAGCAGTTCGGGGCGCCCGTCGAGGCTGTGCGAGCGGTCCACGATCTCCTGGCTGTCCATGTGCGGTCTCCTCCGCGCCAAGGCGCCTGGCCCCGAACCGGGCCAGGCGCCTTCGTGCATCAGGTGGGATGGGTGGTTCGTGCACGGGGTCGGTTCAGACGAGACCGATGGTCAGGGTGTCGCCCGCGGCCACCCCGTAACGCTTGAGGAAACTGCCCTGGTTGAGGCCGAGGGCGACCTTGCCGCGGCTGTTGTTGTAGACCAGCGGCTCGCCGATCGGCACCTCGCCGAAGGTGGCGTAGTACGGGATCTCCACGGACAGCCCCTCGGCCGTCACCTGGAGGGTCTTGCCGTCCAGGGTCCCGCCGCCGGACAGGGAGTCC
The DNA here is from genome assembly GCF_039532155.1 of Streptomyces lunalinharesii. Taxonomy (NCBI): domain Bacteria; kingdom Bacillati; phylum Actinomycetota; class Actinomycetes; order Kitasatosporales; family Streptomycetaceae; genus Streptomyces; species Streptomyces lunalinharesii. The sequence continues at coordinate 4,816 of NZ_BAAARK010000030.1, read as the reverse complement.
AGGGAGATGTTCGTCCAGACGTTGCCGAACGCCTTGTCGATCCGGACGACTTCGCCGCGCACCGAACCGTCGTCGAGCTGCACGGCCGCGGTCGTCGGCAGGGTGACCAGCTTGGCCACGTCGATCTTGGGTCCGACGGCGGACGGGGCGACCCCGGCGGCCAGGTGGGCACCGCAGGCCACCACGACGTCCTTGCCGTACCAGGTCGGGGTGACGGGCTGGTTCATCACGTCCGGCGAGGTCACCTCCCACGCCTCGACGGCCGGGACCGCCTTCAGGGCCCAGGTCAGCAGCCCGTTGTTGGGGGCGACGAGGAGCTGGTCCTTCTCGTTGCGGACCACGACGGTGCGGGTCGAGGTGCCCGTCTCGGGGTAGACGTAGGCGGCGATGACGGTGTGGGCGGGGAACGACGCCGGCACGTCCTGCAGGTACAGGCCGCCCTCCCGCACGTCGAACGGGGTGACCTGGTGGGTGATGTCGACGATCTCTGCGGCCGGGGCAATGGTCTTGATGAGGCCCTTGCCGAGCGCGTGCGCCTCGTCGTGGTTACCGATGTCCGACAGGTAAGCGATGATGGGCTTGTCCACCGATTCGACCTTCCGTGGTCCAGGAATGTTCCGATTCTGACCGCAATGGATCCGGTGTTGGGTCCGGGATTCCGGCGGGGTTTTCATCATCATGATTCGTCCCGGCAGCCCGGCACCATTCGGCGATGGTGACAAAAGCCAATGCCACCTTAGGGACATTGCCGCTTGCGACCTGGGCCCTCGATGATGGGGCGGGTGGCGGCCCGGAGCGCTCACGGGCATCGGCTCGAAGGCGCTGCCGACGTGCGGAGAACTGAACTGCGTCGGTGAAGGAATGCCGGGGTGCCGGCAGCGGCGCAGGGCCGTCGCTTCGGGAACATCGCCCGACGGCGGCGTTCCAGCGAAGGGAGTCCGGAAGTTCCCGTGGGGCTCGCCGCGCGCCGTGCCGGGCGTTCTCGGAGGAATTCCGTCGTAGAGAGGACTGGATTGCATGAGTGTGCGTGAAACCGGACGAGTGGCCGTCGTAACGGGTGGAACCAAGGGAATAGGTCTGGCATTCACCCGGAAGCTCGTGAAACTCGGCTACCAGGTCGTCGCGCTGTACCGACACGATCCCGAGGCCGCGCGGACGGCCGCCGCCGAACTCGGCGACGCCTGCACGGTGTTCCGGGCCGACGTCTCCGACAGCGGCGAGGTCGGCCGCCTGGCCGACGGCGTGCTGGCGCACCACGGCGTTCCGCACGTGCTGGTCAACAACGCCGGCCGGAACATCGACCGGCCGTTCGCCGAGATGTCGGACGACGAATGGCACACGGTCCTCGACACCAACCTGTCGGGCCCCTTCTACCTGGCGCGGGCGTTCGCCCCCGCGATGCGCGAGGCCGGCAGCGGAGTCATCGTCAACATCGCCGCGACGACCGGCATCAGGCCTCGGTTCAACGGGATCAACTACTGTGCGAGCAAGGCTGGTCTGCTCCACCTGACGAAGTGCCTGGCGTTGGAGCTCGCTCCGCACGTCCGCGTGAACGCGCTGATCCCCGGCATGATCGACACCGAGGACATGCAGATGCGGGTGCGGACCGCGGCGCCCGAGCACCGCGCGAGCATGCTGACGAGCATCCCGCAGGAACGGATCGGAACGGTCGAGGAGATGGCGTCGGCGCTGGAGTTCCTCGTCGGTGACGGGGCCGCGTACGTCACGGGCCAGAAGCTCATCGTCGACGGCGGACAGTTCATGTGGTGACGATGCGTCAGGACGGCGTGAGGGGGCTGCCGACGGCGGCCCCCTCACGCCGTCTCCGAGCCGGGAAACCCCTCAGCGTCGGGTTATCACGTGCGTGGTGAAGGTGACCTGCTCGTTCTGGGTGCCGGTGATCGTGGTGCGGGCGAGGTCCGGCTGCGGCCACTGAAGCGGCGTCGCCTCGATCCAGCAGGGTGCGTCCAACTCGGTGTAACGCGAGAAGTGCGTACGCAGCGTCACCGGCGTGGTGGGGTCGGGCCCGGCGAGGCAGTGCGCGGCCTGGCCGGCAGCCTCCAGCAACACCATGCCGGGAAGGTGGTCGTGGGCGTGGTCGAAGAGCACCGGGTGTGCGGTGTCGACCCGCAGTTGCCACCGTCGGGGGGCCGTCGTCGGGCAGAGCACGACGTCCTTGTCGCTCGTGCGACCCACGTGCGCGGGCGGCACCGGAGTGCCGGGGAGCGGTGCGTGCGAGGTCGCCGCCCGGGCATCCGCGTACTGGCCGCGCAGTCGCTCGTAGATGGCGGGTGCATGGCAGGTGTAGCGCAGGTGTGCCGCGCCCAACAGTTGACCGTCGCGGACCGCGGTGATCTGCGCCTCCAGACGGACCGAGCCGCCCTTGCGGCGCGCGGCGGGCAGGGCGTGCGTGATGGTCAGCTCGACCTCCGCCCCGTGGTCGTCCGGTCGGATGTCCAGCATGGCCGGCGTGAGGGTGCACGAGCAGTATTCCCAGCCCAGCTTGTATTCCAGCGGCACCTCGTAGGCCGCGTTGGAGAGCAGTGCGAGGGCCTGGCGCACCGTCTCGACCAGTAACAGGGGGCTGTAGCGGCCGGAACGCGGCGTGTAGAAGCTGTGGTGTTGCGGCCAGTGGGCGGTGACGTGGTGGGTGGTGTCGGAGACCGTGCGCCAGTCGGTGATCAGCACTTCGTCGGCGACACGCTTGCGGACCAGGGGACCCAGGTCCGAGGCCGCTTCGGGACGAGGGGCGGCGGGGGCGGCGGGGGCGACGGGGGCGACGGGGACGGCGAGGGGGGCAGGCATACGACTTCTCCTCAAGGGTGGTGAAGGGTCGTGTGCAGCAACTGGGGTGGACGGGCATGGAGTTGAACCAGCCGTGTGCCGTAACATAGAGAACGTTATTTATTCTGTCGAGAGCAGACCGGAAAGATGCATGTCAAGACAGCGACAGGACCGTGCCCTCCAGACCCGAGCCGCCATAGTGCGGGCGGCGGCCGAGGTCTTCGCGGAGCAGGGCTACGCGGGCGCCAGCGTCACCAAGATCACGGAACGTGCGGGTCTGACGATGGGCGCCATGTACTTCCACTTCAAGAACAAGGCGGCGTTGGCCCGCGAAATAGTCGTGGGGCAGCCGGAACGGGTGCTGCCGCGACACGAGTCCGTCGGGCTCCAACGTGCCGTCGACATCACTCTGACCTGGGCGCACCAGATCCGGGAGGACCCCGTGCTGCTCGCGGGTGCGCGACTGGTCATGGAGCAGGAGGAGTTCATCGGCCAGGAGCAGAACTCCCACCAGCAGTGGGCGCGGATCTTCGAGCAGGAGCTGGCCGAAGCGCAAAAACGCGGTGAACTCAACGGAACGTGCGACGAGTCGGCGGTGGCGCGTCTGATCGTCAACGCGTGCACCGGAGCGCAGATGCATGCGCACATGTTGACGGGTTACCGCGATCTGCCCATCCGTGTGGTGGAGATGTGGCGCTGCCTGCTGCCGTCGCTGGCCACGCCGGCGGCGGCCGCGTCGGTCGACCTCAACTCCGACCGCGGGAAGTCGACTTGACGATCCATCGGCTTCGTTCGGGAAGAGAAATTGACCCGGGCGGGGTGCGGCGAGTGCACTACGGTGGCGAACTGGGATTCGTATAATTCCCAACTAGTGGCTGTCCACATACGGGGGCATGGGATGACGCCGACGATTCCAGCGCAGGCGGCAGGCACCACACCGACGAAGCAGAGTGCAGGGCAGGGGCGGCGTGCGCCCCATGTGAGGCCGGCGGCGTCCAGGTGCCGCGAAGGGGACCGCGGACGCGGCACCCTGAATCGCAAGACGATCATGATCACCGGCGCGTCCAGCGGCATCGGCGCGGCCGCCGCGCACTGCTTCGCGGAGGAAGGCGCGTCCGTCGTCCTCATGGCCCGCCGCGAGGACCGGCTCCGGGCCCTGGCCGGGGAGATCGAGGAGAGCGGCGGCCAGGTTGCGGTGGTGACCGGCGACGTCACCAACCAGGGCGACGTCGACCGCGCCGTCGACGTGGCGGTGGCCAAGTTCGGCACCCTCGACGCCGCCTTCAACAACGCCGGACAGGGCACGCTCGGCGCTCCCTTGCACGAGACGGAGCAGGCGGTCTTCGACCAGATCATGGACGTCAACGTCCGCGGCGTCTGGAACTGCCTGCGTGCCCAGATCCGCACGATGCTCACCCAGGGAACCGGTGGCGCGATCGTCAACACCTCCAGCACGGCGGGCCTGTTCGCGACCGGTGCCGTCGCTCCGTACGTGGCCGCCAAGCACGCCGTCCTGGGCCTGACGAAGACCGCGGCCGCCGAGTACGGCGACCACGGCATCCGGGTCAACGCCCTCGTCGTGGGGGCCACCCGCACCGACATGGTCACCTCCGCCCTGGCGGAGGTGGACGGGCTCCAGGAGGCGGACCTCGTCGCCCGGGCCATCCAACGCCGGCTGGCCGACCCCGTCGAGGTCGCGCGCGCCGCTGCCTGGCTCTGCAGCGACCAGGCGTCCTTCATCACGGGAGGAGTGGTGCCCGTGGACGGGGGCTGGTCGGCGGTCTGAACGTCCCGGCCCGTGGGTGGGTCGGCGGTGGCGGTCAGTAGCGGTAGTGGTCGGGCTTGTACGGGCCCTCGACCTTGACGCCGATGTAGTCGGCCTGCTCCTGGCGCAGGGTGGTGAGTTTGACGCCCAGCGCGTCCAGGTGGAGCCGGGCCACCTTCTCGTCCAGGTGCTTGGGCAGCACGTAGACGTCGGTCGGGTACTGCTCGGGCTTGGTGAACAGCTCCAGCTGCGCCAACGTCTGGTCCG
>NZ_BAAARK010000029.1:0-88837 GCF_039532155.1 Streptomyces lunalinharesii | reverse complement strand
CGACGAACTCCGCCAACGCCACCCCACACTCCGCGATCCGCCCCGCGAACACCGGTGACTCGTCCAGCAGTTGGGACCCCATACCGACCCACTGCGACCCCTGACCGGGAAACACGAACACCGTGCGCCCGTCGACGTCCGCCACGCCGCGGGCGACCACGGGTGCGGGGCCGTCGACCGCGACCGCGGCCAGCGCGGTCAGCGGGTCGGTGCCGGCGGGCGGTACGACGACGGCGCGGTGGGCGAAGCGGGCGCGGGCGCATACCAGGGTGCGGCCGATGTCGAGCGGGCCGGCGGCCGGTTCGGCGGTCTCCACGTACGTGCGCAGGCGCTCGGCCTGGCCGCGCAGTGCGGCGGCGCTGCGGGCGGTGACCACCCACGGGACGACGCGGTCGGCGACCCGGACCGGTGCGTCGGCGGGCCGCTGCGGCTCGGCGGCGGGTGCCGCGGCCGGCGCCTGTTCCAGGAGGGCGTGCGCGTTGGTGCCGCTGATGCCGAACGAGGAGACCGCGGCCCGGCGCGGCCGGCCGGTCACCGGCCACTCCCGCGCCCGGGTCAGCAACCGCACCGTGCCGGCCGACCAGTCCACGTGCGAGGACGCCTCGTCGGCGTGCAGGGTCCGCGGGAGTTGCCCGTGCCGCAGCGCCATCACCATCTTGATGACGCCGGCGATGCCGGCGGCGGACTGGGTGTGGCCGATGTTGGACTTGACCGAGCCGAGCAGCAGCGCGTCCTCGGGGTCCCGGTCGCGGCCGTAGGTGGCGAACAGCGCCTGGGCCTCGATGGGGTCGCCGAGCGGGGTGCCGGTGCCGTGCGCCTCCAGGGCGTCGATGTCGCCGGGGGCGAGACGGGCGTTGGCCAGTGCCTGGCGGATGACGCGCTGTTGGGACGGGCCGTTGGGCGCGGTCAGGCCGTTGGAGGCGCCGTCCTGGTTGATGGCGGAGCCGCGGATGACGGCGAGCACCGGGTGGCCGTTGCGCTGGGCGTCGGAGAGCCGCTCGACGAGGACGATGCCGACGCCCTCGGCGAGGGTCATGCCGTCGGCGGCGTCCGAGAACGCCTTGCAGCGGCCGTCCTGGGCGAGGGCGCGCTGCCGGCTGAACGCGATGAAGGGGTTGGGCGTCGTCATGACCGTGGCGCCGCCGGCGACGGCCATGGTGCTCTCGCCGTTGCGCAGCGACTGGCAGGCCAGGTGCAGCGCCACGAGCGAGGAGGAGCAGGCGGTGTCGACGGTGACGGCCGGGCCTTCGAGGCCGAACACGTACGACAGGCGGCCGGACAGCACGCTGGGGCTGCTGCCGGTGACCATGTGGCCCTCGGCTCCGTCGCCCGCGCCGAGGCCGTACTCCTGGTAGCTGGAGCCGATGAACGTGCCGGTCAGGCTGGCCCGCACGGTGTCCGGTCGGATGCCGGCCCGCTCGAACGCCTCCCAGGTGGTCTCCAGCAGGAGCCGCTGCTGCGGGTCCATGACCAGCGCCTCGCGGGGCGCGATGCCGAAGAAGGCGGGGTCGAAGGCGTCGGCGTCGTGGAGGAAGCCGCCCTGCGTGGAGTAGGTGGTGCCGGGCCGGTCGGGGTCCGGGTCGAAGAGGTGCCCGGTCTGCCAGCCGCGGTTGACGGGGAAGTCGCTGATCGCGTCGGTGCCGGCGGCGACGAGGTCCCACAGCTGTTCCGGGGAGCTGACGCCGCCGGGGAAGCGGCAGGCCATGCCGACGATGGCGATCGGCTCGTCGTCGGCGGCGCCGGTGGCGACCGGGCCGGCGACTTCCAGGACCGCGCCGAGGACCTCCGCGCGCAGGTAGTGCGCGAGTTCCAGCGGCGTCGGGTAGTCGAACACCATGGTGCTGGGCAGCGACAGGCCGCTGAGGGCGCCCAGGCGCTTGCGGAGTTCCACGGCGGTCAGCGAGTCGAAGCCGACGTCGCGGAAGGCGCGGCCCTCGGGGACCGCGTCGGCGGAGTCGTGCCCGAGGACGGTGGCGGCCTCGGCGCGGACGAGGTCGGTGAGCAGGCGCAGTTGTTCGGGCTCGGCGAGGGCGCGGACCCGGGTGGCGAGCGCGGAGGCGTCGGCCGGTTCCGGTCCGGTGCGCCGCTCGTCGGCGAGGGCACGGACCTCGGGCAGCCCCGAGAGCAGGGCGCTCGGCCGGGCGGAGGTGAACAGCGGGGCGTAGCGGTGCCAGTCCACGTCGGCGACGGTGACGGTGACGTCCTGGCGGACCACGGCACGGCGCAGCTCGGTCAGGGCCGGGGCGGGGTCGAGCAGGCCGAGGCCCTGGCGGCGCAGGGTCGCGGAGACCGCGTCGTCGGCGGCCATGCCGGCCTCGGCCCACGGGCCCCAGGCGATGGAGGTGGCGGCCAGCCCGCGGGCGCGACGGTGCAGGGCGAGGGCGTCGAGGTAGGCGTTGGCGGCGCCGTAGGCGCTCTGGTTGCCGCTGCCCCAGACGCCGGCGATGGACCCGAAGAGGACGAAGAAGTCCAGTTCGCGGTCGCCGAGCAGGGCGTCGAGGTGGGCGGCGCCGGCGAGCTTGGCGGCGGTCAGGGCGGCGAAGTCGGCGGTGCTGAGGTCGGCGAGCGGTCCGTAGTGGCCGACGCCGGCGGTGTGCACGACGCCGGTCAGCGGCAGTTCCTCGGGCAGGTCGGCGAGGACCGCGGCGAGCGCGTCGCGGTCGGCGGCGTCGCAGGCGACGACGGAGACCGACGCTCCGATGCCTTCGAGTTCGGCCCGGAGTGCGGCGGCCCCGGGGGCGTCGGGGCCGCGACGGCTGGTGAGGACGAGGTGCCGGGCGCCGGCGCGGGCCAGCCACCGGGCGACCTCGGCGCCCAGACCGCCGGTGCCGCCGGTGATCAGCACGGTGCCGGACGCGGTGAACTCCCCGGCCGCGGGCAGTTCGTCGACGGTGTGGCGGACCAGCCGGCGGCCGGACACGCCGTCGGCCCGCAGCGCCACCTGGTCCTCGCCGTCGGGGACGTCCTTGACGGCGAGGAGGCCGGCGAGCCGCTGCCCGGCCCGCTGGTCGAGCACGTCCGGCAGGTCGACCAGGCCGCCCCACAGCCGGGGGTGCTCCAGGGCTACGCCGCGGCCCAGGCCCCAGGCGGCGGCCTGGACGGGGCGGGTGACCGGATCGTCGGGGCCGGTGGAGACGGCGCCGCGGGTGGCGGTCCACAGTCGGCCGCGGGCGTCGGTGTCGGCGAGTGCCTGGACGAGCGCCACGGTCAGCGCCAGTCCTCGGGTGAGCGGCGGGCAGTCGTCCGCGGGCCGTTCGTCGAGCGGCAGCAGGGACAGCACCTGGATGGTGGCGTCCACGCCGTCGGTCCCGGTCAGGCGTGCGGCGAGATCCTGGCGGTCCGCGCAGGAGCCGTCGAGGACGAGGCGGCGCACCCGGGCGCCGTGGGCGCCGAGGGCGTCGGCCAGTGCGTCCAGGAGGTCGCCGTCGTCGGCCGCGGTGACGTCGGAGGCCACCAGGAGCCAGGTGCCGTCGAGTACCGGGGCGGCGGGCCTGCTCAGCCGCGTCCACTCCACCCGGTAGCGCAGGGTGTCCAGGAGGTGCTTCTCCCGGTTGCCGCGCCGCCAGGACGTGAGGGCGGGCAGCAGGGTGTCCAGCGGCGGGTGGTCCTCGGCGTCCAGTCCGAGGATGGCGGCGAGTTCCCGGGCGTCGCCGCGCTCCACCGCGGCCCACAGCTGCTGGTCGGCGGGGTCGGTGGCGGTGGCGGCCGGGGCGGGCAACTGCGGCCAGTAGTGCTCGTGTTGGAAGGCGTAGGTCGGCAGGTCGGTGCGGCGGGCGCCGGTCCCGGCCAGGTACCCGGCCCAGTCCACGTCCACGCCCCGCACCTGGAGGCGGGCCACGGCGGTGGCCGCGGACGCCTCCTCGGAGCGTCCGGCGCGCAGCACCGGTACCAGTTCCACGTCGGGGTCGTCGCCAAGGGTGTCCTGGGCCATCGCGGTGAGCAGGCCGTCGGGGCCCAGCTCCAGGAAGGTGGTGGCGCCGGCCTCCCGCAGCGTCCGCACGCAGTCGGCGAACCGCACGGCCTCGCGGACGTGCCGCACCCAGTACTCCGCGGTGCACGCCTCCGCGTCGTCGACGCGCGCACCGGTGAGGTCGGAGACCAGGGGGATGCGCGGCGCCCGGTAGGTCAGCCCCTCGGCGACGGTCCGGAAAGCCGCCGTCATCGCGTCCATCTGCGGCGAGTGGAAGGCGTGGCTCACCCGCAGCCGCTTGGTCTTCCGTCCGCGCGCGGCGAAGGCGGCGGCGATCTCCTCGGCGGCGGCCTCGTCGCCGGAGACGACCACGGACTCCGGCCCGTTGACGGCGGCGAGGCTCACCGCGTCGGTGAGGTGCCCGGCGATCTCGTCCTCGGTGGCCTGGACCGCGTACATGGCGCCGCCGGCCGGCAGTGCCTGCATCAGCGTGGCCCGTGCGACCACCAGCCGGCAGGCGTCCGCGAGGTCCAACACCCCGGCGACGTGCGCCGCGGCGATCCCACCGATCGAATGGCCCGCCACCAGGTCGGCGCGGACGCCCCAGCTCTCCACCCACCGGTACAGCGCCACCTCGACGGCGAACAGCGCGGGTTGGGTCCACCCGGTCTCGTCCAACAGGGCGGCCTCTTCGCTGCCGTCCGCGGCGAACACCACCTCCCGCAGCGGCCGGTCCAGCAGCGGGTCGAGCGCGGCACACACCTCGTCGAACGCCGCGGCGAACCGGGGCTGTCGCGCGTGGAGTTCACGCCCCATCGCGGCCCGCTGGCTGCCCTGGCCGGTGAACAGCACGGCGATCCGGCCCGGTCCGGTGGCTTCGCCCTCGACGACGGCGGGGTCCGGTCGGCCGGCGGCGAGCGCGCCCAGCGCGCCGCGCAGCTGGTCGCGGTCTTGGGCCACGACGGCGGCCCGTCGGGCGAAGCGGGTCCTGGTGGTGGCCAGGGAGAGCGCGACGTCCACGAGCGCGACGTCCGGCCCGTTCTGGAGGTGCTGGAGCAGTCGGGCTGCCTGGGCGCGCAGGGCGTCCCGGGTGCGCCCGGTCAGGAGCAGCGGCACGGCACCGGGCGAACGCTGCGGTGCAACGGTTGCGTTCGTCGCCCGGGGTGCCGGCGCCTGTTCGACGATGACGTGCACGTTGGTGCCGCTGATGCCGAACGACGAGACGCCGGCCCGCCGGGCCCGCCCCGTCTCCGGCCAGGTGGTCTGCTCGGTCAGCAGCTCCACCGCGCCCTCGGACCAGTCCACGTGCGACGACGGCTCATCCACGTGCAACGTCCGCGGCACCACACCGTGCCGCATCGCCAACACCATCTTGATGACACCCGCAACACCGGCCGCGGCCTGCGTGTGACCGATGTTCGACTTCACCGAACCCAACAGCAAAGGCTGCTCGACATCCCGATCACGGCCATACGTGGCAAGGAGCGCCTGCGCCTCGATCGGGTCACCGAGCGTCGTGCCGGTGCCGTGCGCCTCAACCACGTCCACGTCACCAGCAGTGAGTCCACCGCTGGCCAACGCCTGCCGGATCACCCGCTGTTGAGACGGACCGTTCGGGGCAGTCAGACCGTTGGACGCGCCGTCCTGGTTGACCGCGGAGCCGCGCACCACCGCCAGGACTTCGTGACCGTTGCGGACCGCATCCGACTGACGCTCCAGCACCAACATGCCCACGCCCTCGGACCAGCCGACGCCATCCGCCGCGTCCGCGAACGCCTTGCACCGCCCATCGGCTGACAGGCCCCGCTGCCGCGCAAAGTCCACGAACACCGCCGGCGTCGACATCACCGTCACACCACCGGCCAACGCCAACCCACACTCACCACTACGCAACGCCTGCATCGCCCAATGCAACGCCACCAACGACGACGAACACGCCGTATCCACCGTCACCGCCGGGCCCTCCAAACCCAACGTGTACGCCACCCGACCCGACGCCAAACTCGGCGAACTCCCACTCCCCTGAAAACCCTCGAACTCCGGACTCGCCAACATCGCGCTGTAATCGCTGTACATCACACCCGCGAACACACCCGTCGCACTACCCCGCAAACTCAACGGGTCAATACCCGCCCGCTCAACCGCCTCCCACGACGACTCCAACAACAACCGCTGCTGCGAATCCGTCGCCAACGCCTCACGCGGACTCATCCCGAAGAAACCAGGATCAAACTCCCCCGCCTCATGCAGGAAACCACCGGAACGCGTGTAGGACGTACCGGGGTGATCCGGGTCCGGGTGGTAGAGGGACTCGACGTCCCAACCACGATTGGTCGGGAAGCCGGAGACGGCGTCGGTGCCGTCGGTGAGGAGCTGCCACAGGTCCTCGGGCGAGCCGATGCCGCCCGGGTAGCGGCAGGCCATGCCGACGATGACGATCGGGTCGTCCGCGACGGCCGCGGTGCGTCGCGCCGGGGACGTCATCTCGACCTGTGTGCCCAGGAGTTCGTCGCGGAGGTGGCCGGCGAGGTGGCGGACGGTCGGGTAGTCGAAGACCAGGGTTGCGGGCAGTCGCAGACCGGTGGCGGCGTTGAGGCGGTTGCGGAGTTCGACCGCGGTCAGGGAGTCGAATCCCAGGTCGCGGAAGGCGCGGCCGGCGTCCACGTCGCCGCCGGTGGCGTGGCCGAGGACCCGTGCGACCTGGCCGCGGACGAGGTCCAGGACCAGTTCCTGGCGGCCCTCCTCGTCGAGGCGGCCCAGGCGCTGCGCGAGGTCGTTCGCGGTGGCGGATCCCGCGCCGGCGGCACGGCGGGCCCGAACGCGGATCAACGACCGCAGCAGCGGCGGGACTTCACCCTGCGCCCGTAGCACGGGGAGATCCAGGCGGACCGGGACGCACGTCGCCTCTGCACCGGCCACGGCCGCGTCGAAGAGGGCCAGGCCCTGCGCCACCGAAAGCGGCGGAACACCGGAACGGCTCAAACGATCGACATCGGCATCCGACAACGAGCCCGTCATGCCACCGGACCGCTCCCACGGCCCCCACGCCAACGACACCCCCGGCAGACCCAACCCCTGACGCCGCACCATCAACGCGTCCAAGAACGCATTCGCTGCCGCATAGTTGCCCTGCCCCGGACTGCCGAACGTACCCGCCACCGACGAGAACACCACGAACGCGGCCAAGTCCACGTCACGCGTCGCCTCGTGCAAGTGCCAGGCCGCATCCACCTTCGGCCGCAACACCGCCGACAACCGCTCCGGCGTCAACCCCGCAACCAAACCGTCATCCAACACCCCGGCCGCATGCACCACCGCCGACACCCGATGCCCGGCCACCAACGCCCGCACCGCAGCCCGATCGGTCACGTCACACGCCCGGACCACCACCTCGGCACCGAGCGCCGACAGCTCAGCCACCAACTCGCCCGCACCCGGCGCCCGTTCACCACTGCGACTGACCAACAGCAGCTCCCGCACACCATGCTCAGCCACCAGATGACGGGCCAACACCGCACCCAAACCACCCGTACCACCAGTGATCAACACCGCACCCGCACCCGCACCACCAGCGAAAACCGCTCCCCCGCCCGTCGCCGACCCGCCCTCCGGCAACGGCCGACGGACCAAGCGGGCGGCCCGCAGGGTGTCCCCGTGCACGGCGAGTTGCGGTTCGTCGCTGTCCAGGGCCGTAGTCGGGAAGGTGGCGGGGTCGGCGTTCGGATCGAGGTCGAGCAGGGCGAAGCAACCCGGGTTCTCGGACTGGGCCGAACGCACCAGGCCCCAGACCGCGGCGCCGGCCACGTCGTGCCCGGTCGTCGCGCCCCGGGTCACGAAGACCAGGCGGGCGGCAGCCAGGCGCTCGGGGCGGGTGAGCCAGGTCTGCACGGCGGCGAGGGCTTCGGTGGCGCAGCGGTGCGCGGCCCCGGCCGGGTCGGTTTCGGCGTTCTCGGTGTCCGGGGCGGCGGAGCCGGCGAGGGACACCAGGACGGTGGTCGGGGCCGGGCCGTCGGCCGCGGCGAGCGCGGCGAGGTCGAGGTGGCTGGTGGTGTCGGTGAGACCCGGGTGGGTCAGCAGACCGAAGGGGTCGCGGCCGACGAGGGCCACAGCGTCGGGCGTGGTGGCGGGCGGGCGGACGGGGGTCCAGTCGAGGCGGAAGAGGGCGTCCCGGGCGAGCGCGGCGGCGGTGTCGAGCTGCTGGTCGGCGACGCCGCGCAGGACGAGCGAGTCGACGTGGAGCACGGGCGCCCCGGTGTCGTCGGCGACCGCGAGGGCGAGGGCGTCGTCGGCGGTCGGGGTCAGGCGGACGCGCAGGGTGGTGGCGCCGCTCGCGTGCAGGGCGACGCCCTCCCAGGAGAACGGCAGGCCGCCGCGCCCGCGTTCGCCGAGGCCGGTGAGGGCGATGGCGTGCAGGGCGGCGTCGAGCAGCGCCGGGTGCAGGCCGAACGCCTCGGCGTCGGGCCGGGCGGTCTCCGGCAGGACGACCTCGGCGTAGACCGCCCCGTCCCGGCGCCAGGCGGCGCGCAGGCCCTGGAAGGCCGGGCCGTAGGTGAATCCGGCGTCGGCGAGCCGGTCGTAGTGGCCGTCGAGGGTCAGCGGTTCGGCGCCGGCCGGGGGCCACTGGGTCGTGTCGAGGGCGGGCTGCGCCTCCGTGGTGGGGACGGTGTCGGCGGTGGTGAGGACGCCGGTGGCGTGGGCGGTCCACGGGGTGTCGTCGCCGGTGTCGGGGCGTGCGTAGACGTTGACGGTGCGTCGGCCGGTGGCGTCGGGGGTGCCGATCCACAACTGGACCTGGACGCCGCCGTGTTCGGGCAGGAGCAGCGGTGCGGCGAGGGTGAGTTCCTCGACGCGGTCGCAGCCGACCTCGTCGCCGGCGCGGACGGCGAGTTCGAGGAAGGCGGTGCCGGGCAGCAGGGTGGTGCCGCGGACGGTGTGGTCGGCGAGCCAGGGGTGGGTCTGCCGGGAGAGGCGGCCGGTGAGGAGCACGCCTCCGGCGTCGGCGAGGGAGACGGCGGCGGACAGCAGGGGGTGGTGGGCGGCGCCGAGGCCGACCGAGCGCAGGTCGGCGGCGCCGCTCTGGAGGGCCTTGGGCCAGTAGCGGCGGCGCTGGAAGGCGTAGGTGGGCAGGTGGGTGCGGCGGGCGCCGGTGCCGGCGAAGTAGCCGGTCCAGTCGAGGGCGGTGCCGTGCACGTGCAGGTCGGCGAGGGCGGCGGTGAGGGCGTGTTCCTCGGGGCGGCCGGCGCGCAGGGCGGGCACGGTGACGGCGTCGGAGGCGGCGGCGTCCAGGCAGTCCCGGGCCATCGCGGTCAGTACGCCGTCGGGGCCGAGTTCGAGGAAGGCGGTGGTGCCGTGCCGGGCGAGCCAGTCGATGCCGTCGGCGAAGCGGACGGCGTGCCGGACGTGGTCGACCCAGTAGTCGACGGAGGTGAGTTGGGCGACGGTGGCGGGCTTGCCGGTCACGTTCGACACGACCGGCAGCAGCGGCGGGTGGAGGGTGAGGCCCTCGACGACGGCCCGGAACGCCTGGAGCATCGGTGCCATGAGCGGCGAGTGGAAGGCGTGCGAGACGCGCAGCCGCCGGGTCCGGTGGCCGTCGGCGGCGAGCCGTTCGGCGAGGTCGGTGACGGTGCGGTCGTCGCCGGAGAGCACGACGGCGGAGGGGCCGTTGACGGCGGCGACGGACACCTGGTCCTCGTGGCCGGCGAGCAGCGGGACGACGACGGCTTCCGGTGCCTGGACGGCGATCATCGTGCCGCCGTCGGGCAGGGCCTGCATCAGGCGGCCGCGGGCGGCGACGAGGGCCGCGGCGTCGGCCAGGGTGAGGACGCCGGCGAGGTGGGCGGCGGTGATCTCGCCGACGGAGTGGCCGGCGAGGTGGTCGGGGCGGACGCCGAAGGACTCGACGAGCCGGTAGAGCGCGACCTCGACGGCGAACAGGGCGGGCTGGGCGTACGCGGTGCGGTCGAGCAGTGCCGCGTCGGTGCCCCACAGCACGTCGCGCAGGGGGCGGTCGAGGTGCGGGGCGAAGGCGTCCAGGGCCTCGTCGAGGGCGGTGGCGAACGCCGGGAAGCGGGCCGCGAGTTCCCGTCCCGTGCCGAGGCGTTGGGCGCCCTGGCCGGTGAGGAGGACGGCGAGCCGGGTCTCGGCGCGGGCGGTGCCGGTGACCGGGGCGGTGGTCGGGTCGTCGCCGTCGGCGAGCGCGGCGAGGCCGTCGGTGAGCGCCGTGCGGTCGGCGGCGAGCAGCACGGCGCGGTGCTCGAAGCCGGTCCGGGTGGTGGCGAGGGAGTGGGAGACGTCGAGCAGGTCGGCGTGCGGGTCGCCGTCGAGGGCGGTGCGCAGGGCCGCGGCCTGGCCGCGCAGCGCGTCGGGGGTGCGTCCTGAGAGCAGGACCGGGACGGTGCCGGGCGGCACGGAGGCGGGGGCCTGCGTGGTGTCGGTGCCGGCCGGGGAGGTGGCCGCCTCGGGCTCCTCGGGCTGCGCCTCGGGGGCCTGCTCGATGATGGTGTGGGCGTTGGTGCCGCTGATGCCGAAGGAGGAGACGGCGGCGCGGCGCGGGGCGCCGGTGGTGGGCCAGTCGGTGGGGTCGGTGAGCAGGCGCACCGCGCCCTGCGACCAGTCGACGTGCCGGGTGGGCTCGTCGGCGTGCAGGGTGCGGGGCAGCACGCCGTGCCGCATCGCCAGCACCATCTTGATGACGCCGGCGACGCCGGCGGCAGCCTGGGTGTGGCTGAGGTTGGACTTGACCGAGCCGAGGAGCAGCGGCCGGTCCGCCGGGCGGTTCTGGCCGTAGGTGGCGAGCAGTGCCTGGGCCTCGACGGGGTCGCCGAGGGTGGTGCCGGTGCCGTGCGCCTCGACGACGTCGACGTCCCCGGCGGCCAGTCGGGCGTTGACCAGGGCCTGTTGGATGACCTGCTGCTGGGAGGGGCCGTTGGGGGCGGTCAGGCCGTTGGAGGCGCCGTCCTGGTTGACGGCGGTGCCGCGGACGACGGCGAGGACGTCGTGGCCGTTGCGGACGGCGTCGGAGAGGCGTTCCAGGACGAGGATGCCGACGCCCTCGGCCCAGCCGGTGCCGTCGGCGGTGTCGCCGAAGGAGCGGCAGCGGCCGTCCGCGGACAGTCCGCCCTGGCGGCCCATCTCGATGAAGGTGCCGGGGCCGGACATGATGGTGACGCCGCCGGCCAGGGCGAGGGTGCACTCGCCGGCCCGCAGTGCCTGGGTGGCCAGGTGGACGGCGACGAGCGAGGAGGAGCAGGCGGTGTCGACGGTGACGGCGGGGCCGACCGTGCCGAAGGTGTAGGAGATGCGGCCGGACAGCACGCTGCCGGTGTTGCCGGTGAGTTGGAAGCCCTCGGCGCCGTCGGCGGGGCCGACCCGGTAGTCCTGCGCCATGGCGCCGATGAAGACGCCGGTGCGGCTGCCCTTCACGGACGTCGGGTCGATGCCGGCGCGTTCGAACGCCTCCCAGGCGGATTCCAGGACGACGCGCTGCTGCGGGTCCATGGCGACCGCCTCGCGCGGCGAGATGCCGAAGAACTCCGCGTCGAAGTCGGGGGCGTCGTGCAGGAATCCGCCGGCGGCGGTCGGTGCGGCGGCGAGTGCCTCCAGGTCCCAGCCGCGGTCGGTGGGGAACGGGCTGACGCCGTGTTCGCCGGCCGCGACCAGTCGCCAGAGGTCTTCGGGGCTGCGGACGCCTCCGGGGTAGCGACAGGTCATGCCGATGATGGCCACCGGTTCCTGGGCCGCCGACTCCAGCTCGCTGATCCGCCGCCGGGTGCGTCGAAGGTCGGCCGTCGCAAGCTTGAGGTAGTCCCGGAGTTTTTGTTCGTTGTCCATCTCAACTCAACCCATCTCGACAGCCGACGGCCGCACGTGAATGGCGTCCGACTTCTCCACGCCATTCGGACGGGAGGTCGGATCGCCACCTGGATTCGCCACTCACCGGGGGAATCCATGTGGCGAGTGTCGTCGGAATTCCCGCGGGAATCCCCTAGTGTTCGAAAACCTGGCCCAATTACCAGTTGGCGGTGAGCAGGAGGTCGGCGTATTGGTTTTCGCGGGAAACCTGCGCCAGGTCGGATTCGACCATCATGCGCATGAGAGCGGGGAAATCGACGTCCGGTTTCCAGCCGAGGCGGTCGCGGGCCTTGGCGCTGTCGGCGCACAGCACCTCGACCTCGGCGGGCCGCACCAGGTCGGCGTCGATGACGACGTGGTCCTGCCAGTTCAGGTCGACGTGTTCGAAGGCGAGCCGGACCGCGTCGCGCACCGAGTGCATCTGGCCGGTGCCGATGACGTAGTCGTCGCCGGCGTCCTGCTGGAGCATCAGGTGCATGGCGCGGACGTAGTCTCCGGCGTAGCCCCAGTCGCGGACCGCGTCGAGGTTGCCCAGGGACAGCTTGTCCTGGAGGCCGTGCTTGATCCGGGCGACCGCGAGGGAGATCTTGCGGGTGACGAACTCCTGTCCGCGGCGCGGGGACTCGTGGTTGAACAGCATGCCGGAGACCGCGTACATACCGAAGGACTCGCGGTAGTTGCGGGTGATGTAGTGGCCGTACGCCTTGGCCGCGCCGTACGGGCTGCGCGGGTGGAAGAGCGTGGTCTCGCGCTGCGGGGTCTCCGCCGCCTTGCCGAACATCTCCGAGGAGGACGCCTGGTAGAAGCGGATCTGACCGCGCGGGTTGGTGGTGCGGGAGGTGGACAGGCCGCTGACCATGCGGATGGCCTCCAGCATCCGCAGCACGCCCGTGCCGTTGACCTCGGTGACGAGTTCGGCCTGTTGCCAGGACATCGGGACGAACGAGATCGCGCCGAGGTTGTAGACCTCGTCGGGCTGCACGACGTCGACCGCGGAGACCAGGCTGCCCTGGTCCATCAGGTCGCCGTCGATGAAGTTCAGCTCGGTGGCGAGCCGGCTGACGCGGGACTTGCGGGGGTTCGCCTGGCCACGGATCAGACCCCACACCTGGTAGCCCTGCGACAGCAGGTGCTCCGCGAGATAGGAGCCGTCCTGGCCGGTGATTCCGGTGATCAGCGCTCGTTTGGACATGGCTAACCTTTCTCGATCACGAAAGAGACCGTCCAAACCCTGGAGCTCGGCCACGACCTGGCGTCGAATACGCAGTCCGGACGTTAGATACCGGCACGCTCGCAAGCCGCGGAAGACGCTGTCAACGCATCCTCGGGTTTTTAGGGAATTCCCGAGTGCCGGACCGTCAAGAGTGTGCCAGCGTCGCCAACACTAGTGAGATTCCGGTGCGGAATGCGGTGCAATGACGTGGGTCGGCGGAGGTGCCGACCGTGTCCCTCACCGAGCGGCTCGGCGCCGCCGTCAACCGGGGTGTTCCGCCGTGCTGTTGAGACTCCTGCGGGCGCAGTTGCGCCCCTACGCGGGGGCCACCACCGCCCTCGTCGCCCTCCAACTCGTACAGATCCTCGGCACGTTGCTGCTGCCGACGCTGGGTGCCGCACTCATCGACCAGGGCGTGGTGCGGGCCGACCGCGGTCGGGTGACCGAGCTGGGGGCGGTGATGGTGGCGGTGGCCGTGGTGCAGATCGCGGCGGCGCTCGGGGCCGCGGCACTGGCGGCCCGGACCTCGACGGCGATGGGCCGCGACCTGCGGTCCGCGGTGTTCCGCCGCATCCTGGACTTCTCCGCCCGCGAGGTCGGGCGGTTCGGCACGCCGTCCCTGCTCACCCGCGCCGTGAACGACGTACAACAGGTGCAGAACCTCGCCCAGTCCGGTTTCGGCATCGTCGTCTGCGCCCCGCTGATGTGTCTGGGCAGCGTGCTGCTGGCCCTGCGTCAGGACGTACCGCTGGCCCTGCTGTTGGTGGTGCTGGTGCTGGTGGTGGCGGTCTGCTTCGGTCTGCTGCTGGCCCGCATGGGCAGCCTCTACGCGCGGATGCAGGTGACCCTGGACCGGCTGGGGCGGCTGTTGCGCGAGGCGATCACCGGGGTGCGGGTGATGCGGTCCTTCGTCCGCGACGACCACGAACTGGGCCGCTTCGCGCAGACCAACGACGCGTTCCTGGCCCTGTCCCAGCGGGTGGGCCGGCTCATCGCGACGATGTTGCCGGTGGTGCTGCTGATCATGAACGGGTTCACCGTCGCCCTGCTGTGGGCCGGCGCCCGGCGGATCGACGCCGGCAGCATGCCGATCGGTGCGCTCAGCGCGTTCCTCAGCTACCTGTCGCTGATCCTGATGTCGGTGGTGATGCTCGCCTTCGTGTTCCTGTCGGTGCCCAGGGCCCGGGTCTGCGCCGGCCGGATCGCGGAGGTCCTGGACACCGCGTCGAGCGTGGCCCCGCCCGCCGCACCGCAGCCGGTGCGGGGCCCCGCCGGCCGGATCGTCCTGCACGGCGCCGGGTTCCGCTACCCGGGCGCCGAGGAGGCCGTCCTGCGGGACGTCGACCTGACCGTCGAACCGGGCGAACGGGTCGTGCTGCTCGGCAGCACCGGCAGCGGCAAGACGACCCTGCTGAACCTCGTGCTGCGCCTGTCCGACGCGACCGAGGGCACCGTGCGGATCGGCGGCACCGACGTCCGCGAGCTGTCCCCGGGCGTGCTCGCCGCCGCCGTGGGCTTCGTCCCGCAGCGGCCGTACCTGTTCTCCGGCACGATCGCCGACAACCTGCGCTTCGGGCGGCCGGACGCCACCGACGCCGAGCTGTGGGAGGTGCTGCGGGTGGCCCAGGCGGCCGATTTCGTGGCGCGGATGCCGGACGGCCTCGACGCCGCGATCACCCAGGGCGGCGGCAACGTCTCCGGCGGCCAGCGCCAACGGCTGTCCCTCGCCCGGGCGCTGCTGCGCCGCCCGGACGTCTACCTCTTCGACGACTGCTTCTCGGCGCTCGACCAGGCGACCGAGGCCGCGCTGCGGGCGGCGCTGGTCCCGTACACCGCGGGCGCGACGGTGCTCACCGTCGCGCAGCGGGTCTCGGCCACCCACGAGGCGGACCGCATCGTCGTCCTCGACCGCGGGCGGATCGTCGCCCAGGGCAGCCACGACGTGCTGCTGCGCACCAGCCCGACGTACCGCGAGATCGTGCTCTCGCAGCTCACCGAGGAGGAAGCCGCCCATGGCCACGCCGGACGTCCCTGAGGAGGAGCCCGCGGCGCCCCGGCCGGTCCGTCGGCTCGTCGGCCTGTTGCGGCCGCAACGCCGCGCCGTGGTCCTCGCCCTGGTGACGGGCGTCGGCGGGATCGTGCTCAACGCGTTCGGGCCGCTGCTGTTGGGACGGATCACCGACCTGATCGCCGACGGTGTGCTCGGGGGCGGCCCGGGCCCGGCGCCCGGCGTCGACACCAGTGCGGTCGGCCGGCTGCTGCTGGGGCTGCTGGGGCTCTACCTGGTGGCGTCGCTGTTCCTGTTGGCCCAGGGCCGGCTGGTGGCGTCCGCGGTGTGGTGCACCATCCACGACCTGCGCCGCCACGCGCGGGAGAAGCTGACCCGGTTGCCGCTGCGCCACTTCGACCGGGAGCCGGCCGGCGAGCTGCTCAGCCGCACCACCAACGACATCGACAACCTCCAGCAAATACTCCAGCAGACCCTCGCCGAGCTGATCACCGCGGTCTTCTCGCTGCTGACGATGCTGGTGCTGATGCTGGTGATCTCACCGGTGCTGGCCGCGGTGATGCTGCTCAGCGTGCCGGTCTCGGCGCTGCTCGCGGCCCTGATCAGCAAGCGCGCCCACCCCCACTACGCCGCGCAGTGGTCCGCCAACGGGGCACTCAACGCCCACGTCGAGGAGGTGTGCTCCGGACACGCGCTGATCAAGGGGTTCGACCGGCGGGCGGCGGCCGAGCAGCGCTTCGACGCCCGCAACGACGCGGTGTACCGGGCCGCCGCAAAGGCGCAGTTCGCCTCCGGCGCCATGGAACCGGTCATGATGTTCGTCGCGAACCTGGGCTACGTGCTGGTGGCCGTCGTCGGCGCCTGGAAGGTGGTCAGCGGCTCCCTGACGCTCGGTGACGTCCAGGCGTTCGTCCTCTACGCGCGCCAGTTCAGCCAGCCGGTCGTGGAGATCGCCTCGGTGGCCGGCCGGCTCCAGTCCGGCATCGCCTCCGCCCAGCGCGTCTTCACCCTGCTCGACGCCCCGCAGCAGACCGCCGACCCCCACCGGCCCGACGCCCCGGCCCGCGCCGAGGGCCGGGTCGAGTTCGCCGACGTGTCGTTCCGCTACTCCCCCGACACGCCCCTCATCGAGAACCTCTCGCTCACCGTGGAACCGGGCAGCACCGTGGCGATCGTCGGCCCCACCGGCGCCGGCAAGACCACCCTCGGCAACCTCCTGATGCGGTTCTACGAGCCGGACTCGGGCCGCATCCTCCTGGACGGCACCGACACCGCCACGATGACCCGGGACGACCTGCGCTCCCGTTTCGGACTGGTCCTCCAGGACACCTGGCTGTTCGGCGGCACCATCGCGGAGAACATCGCGTACGGCGCCCCCGGGGCCTGTCGCGCGGACGTCGTCGCCGCGGCCGAGGCGACCTGCGCCGACCGCTTCGTGCGCACCCTGCCCCAGGGGTACGACACCGTCCTGGACGACGAGTCCTCGACCGTCAGCGCCGGCGAGAAACAACTGCTCACCGTGGCCCGGGCGTTCCTCGCCCGGCCGGCCGTCCTGGTCCTGGACGAGGCCACCAGCTCGGTGGACACCCGCACCGAGGTCCTGATCCAGCGCGCCATGAACTCCCTGCGGGCCGGCCGGACCAGCTTCGTGATCGCGCACCGCCTGTCCACGATCCGCGACGCGGACCTCATCGTCGTGATGGACGGCGGCCGCATCGTCGAACGGGGCACCCATGACGAACTCCTGCGGGCCCGGGGCCTCTACGCCCGGCTGCACGCCGCCCGGACCCACCGGACGACCGCTACCAACGTGGCCACCAGTTGACCCGCGCGCCCCTCGGGTCTTCCCCGCCAGCCTGCGCCCCACGGTCAACTCGCACCCCCTGTTGACCACGTTCGGATGAACCGCGCCGGCTTCTCCTTACGGCGCCGGGCGAAATGGGTCATACAGAACTGTGCATATCCACGAGGAACATGTCAGCGAGCCCGGGATGGTCGTCATCGACGTCACCGCCGCCGACGAAGCCACCGCCACCCTTGCCGCGGCCGAGTTGGGGCGCCTGTGGCGTTCCAGCGGCCCCTCCGCACCCTGGCACACGCCGGGCCGGCCCGGCGTCTCCGTCCGCGCCTACCTGGACCTGCGGCAACGTCCCGCGGCGGGGACCGAGGAGGTGCATCCGCTGCCCGGCTCGCGACGGAAGTACCGGACGCACGGCAAGTAGCCGGTCCCACCCGCGCGGTGAGGGCGAGCAGGACCGCCACCACCCCGCCCGCGAGGGCGACCACGCCTCCCGCTGCACACACCACGCACCGCAGTGGTCCCCCGGACCCGCGGTGGGCCCGCCCCATGCGCTCCGCCCCACGCGCTCCGCGCCGGCGCCCCTCGCCTCGGATCGTCACCGGCACGCGGCGGCGTCCGGGTCACCCCGTTTCCGGGCCTCCGACCATTTCCCGGAAGTGCGCCGTGGCGGCCCCGCCCCACGGGCACGATGAGGCCCATGACGACTGAGGACTTCGGCGCCCCCGGACACCCCGCCGACACCGATCGGCCCCACTCCCCAGCGCAGCCGGACCGGCCAGCCGCTCCGCGCGCCCTGTGGACCCGGCCCTGGGCCCCTGGACTCGCCGGCCTGGTGGTCGGCGCGGCGGCAGTGGGCGCCACCTGGCTGACCCTCGCGGACGGCGACGACGCCGGGGGCAGCGGAGTGGGACGGACCTCCACCAGCACGGTGACACTCCCCGCCGCGGTGGGCGCGTTCGTGGAATTCCAAGGAGCGGCGCACCGCTCCGGCAATCGCGGCGCGGACCAGACCGCACGGCGGATCGCCACGTCCGATGCGCAGAGCACCTCGTTGCTGTCCCGTGCGTACGGCGGTGCCGGGGCAGCCGTACGCACCTACGCGCAACCGGCCGACCTGTCCGTCACCTTCATGGTCGGCGTGGTGCGCGGTGGGAGTCCCGCGCCGTTCGTCCCCTACCAGGACGCGGCGGCCCTCGGACTGGTCAGACCGATGCGTGAGGTCCGCACGGTGGGTGGCGTCGCCTGCGTGCTCGTGAACCAGCCGACGCCGGCGGGCCAGACGCCCCGCCCGGACTCGGTGACCGTCGACCACTGCCAGCGCACCAAGGAAGGCCTGACCGTCACCGTCGGCAACATCAGCGGGGACCTCCACAACAGCCCCGACCAGGTGGCGGCCCTGGTGGAGGACGTCTGGTCGGACGTGACCTGACGCCCGCCCCGCGCCCGTGGGTGACGGCCGTCGCCAGACTGCCTAACGCTCCTCGGAGGGCGGGGCCGTCGCCTCCGGGGACGGGGCACCGGGCGCGGTGAGGAGGCGGCTGCGGAAGAGGTCCAGCACCTGGTCCAGGGCCGCGCGGGTCGGCTGGCCGGGTTCGTCGACGAGGTGCTCGGTCAGCACGGAGTGCGGCGCCTTCACGGCGTTCGGGTTCGCCGCCGAGTCGGGGAGTTCGACCGCGACGAAGGCGTCGCCCAGTTCGCGACGCAGGAAGGCGAACCGGTCGTCCGGCACCAGGCGGTCGCTGCGGAACCGCAACCCCAGCACCTTCAGGCCCTCGCGCTCGCAACGGCCCCGCACCGTGGCCAGGTCCGCGGCGGAGATGTCGATGCCGACGGCCCGGCTCCTGGTGAGTGGCAACGGCATCGACGGCTGGGACAGTACGGGCGCCAGCAGCCGGTCGTCGACCGCCATCGCCAGGGCGAAACCGCCGGTCAGGCACATGCCGACGGCCCCCACGCCGGGCCCTCCGCAGCGCTCGTGCTCGTCCGCGGCCAGGGCCCGCAGCCACGTCACCACGGGAGAGGAGCGTCCGGTGGCCAACACCGTGAACTCGCGGCTCACGCACACCTTCCGCAGCGACGCGGCGAGGTACTGGCCGGCCTTCCGCCGCCCGACGTTGGCCGAATCACCGTCTCGACCGGGAGTGCCGAAGAGCACCGGGAGCACCGCGGTGCAGCCGATGGCGGCCACCCGTTCGGCGAAGGCGAGGACCTTCGGCGTGATGCCGGGAATCTCCGCGATCACGATGACGGCGGGGCCGGTGCCGCGCCGGAGGATGCGGCGCGTGACGCCGTCGTGGGTGAAGGTCTCCCGGTCGAAGCCGGTCAGGTCATGATCTGCCATGGGATACCACCGTGGTGACGGATGACGGATGACGGCTGGGAACTGGATGGTTGGTGCCCGCGGGCCGAGGCGCCGCGCTCCGGCCCGTCCGGTGTGCTGCGCGCTCCGGTGTGCTGTGCTGCGCGGGATATTACCCACGGGTCAACCGGCACGACCACCGGGCCGGTGCGCCGGGGCCGCACCGCCTCACGGCCGCGCGGTCCCGTCGGACGCCTCACCCGTCGGGCCGCCGGCGCCGCCCAACTCCCAGCCGCGGAAGGAGCAGTACACGATCAGGACGCCCCCGCCGACGATCGCCCAGTCGGCGAGGTTCATCACGCTGAAGTCGCGGACGGCGAGGAAGTCGACGACCGCGCCCCGCAGGCCGCCGGGAGCACGGAAGACCCGGTCCGTGAGGTTGCCGAGCGCGCCGCCCAGCAGGAGTCCCAGCGCGATGGCCCACGGGACGCTGTGGAGTCTGCGCGCCAGGCGCACGATCGCCACCGCGACGGCCGCCGCGATCAGTGTGAACACCAGGGTCATCGCCCCGCCCAGGCCGAAGGCGGCACCGGAGTTGCGCACCACGCGGAGTTCCAGCCATGTGCCGAGCACCGGAACCGGCGCGTGGTACTCCAACTGCTCCACGACGAGGAGCTTGCTGCCCAGATCGACCGCGTAGACGCAGAGGGCGACGGCCAGCAGCAGCGGGGTACGCCGCCGCCCCGTGCGCACCGCCCCCTCGTCCGCCCCGGGCGCGCCCGCGGCCCCGTTCCCGTGCGTCAACTTGCCTCACCCCGTTGCTCGTTGTTCCCGCTCCGCCCCTCGGGCGCGGTCCACCTTACGTGCGCTCGCGACCGGACACGTCCCCACCTGCGCGCCACGGTGCGCCGCGCCCCGCCAGGCACCCGACGGCCGCGCGCCGACCGTGAGCGCCGCGGGCCGGCCCCGGGTACCGTCGTCCGCGCGGACCACGAGAATCCTCGTTCGTATACAAGGAAACGGTGCGTCACATAGGGTCCGCGGACGGCCCCGGGCACGGGATGCCGGCGTCCGGGGGACCAGGGAGCGAGGGGAAACCGCACGTGTCCGGTGAGTGCCTGTTCCACGGTGTCGGCTTCGCTCTGGTGCGGGCCCCGGTCCTGCCGGCGGGCCACGCGGGGGACGCCGGGACGCACCCCGGCCCCGGCCCCGACGAGGCCGCCGACCTGGCCGGTTCCTTACGCGCCCTGGCGGCCGATCCGCTGGTCCGGGAGGCGGTGTCGGTGGCCGGTCCGGCGCTGGCCGAGGTCGTGCGGCGCGTCCTCGACGGTGCGTCGGACGTCGGACCGGTCAAGCTCCGGCGCGCGGTGCAGGCGTTGGCCGCCGCCCGACTGCGGATGAGCACCCGTCCCACGGCGTGCGGGCTGATGGCGGGGGTCGCCCCGGTGCGGTGCGCCACCGACGGGACGGCGGCGGAGGTGCACTGGGGCGGCGCCCACCGCCGCGCGGTCCGGCCGGACCGGGAGTGGCTGGCCACCGTCGTCGCTGACTGGGAACGGCGGCCGGGCGTGCTGCGCCGGCTGCGCGTGGTGGTCAACGCCCTGTGCACCGAGCGTGGTGGCCGGTTGGTCCTGCCGTACGCCCCGCAGTCGGCGCCGGCGGACGGCCCCGAGGGCACCACCGCGGACGACGCGGGCGAGCGGCGCGCGGTCCGGGAGGTGAGCGTGCGCAACACGGTGCTGGTGCAGGCCGTGCGGGAACTCGCCCACCGCCCCCTGCGGGGCGTCGAGTTGGTTCGTGCGTTACGGGTGCGCTTCCCCGGCGCCACCGAGGAGACGGTGTACGCGACGCTCGGCGAGCTGGTCGCCAAGGACATCCTGCTGACCGAGGCCCGCCCGCCGTTGGAGGCCGTCGACCCGTTGCGGCACGTGCTGCGGGCCTGCGCGGACGTGCCCGACGAACACCTGCCGGAACTCGCCGAACTGCGCGCGATCGAGGCGGAGTTGTCGTCCTACGCGGCCTCGGAGGTCGGGGGTGGGAGCGCCGCGTTGGAGCGGGTCAGCGGGCGGATGCGGAGGTTGCAGGACCGGCCGTCCCCGCTCCGCGTGGATCTCGTCCTGGACGTCGAGGTGCGGCTGCCGGGCGCGGTGGCCGAGGAGGCCGCGCGGGCGGCGGAGTTGTCGTGGCGGTTGGGCCCGCGCCGGTCCGAGCCCCGGCGGCTGCGCGCGTACCGCGAGGCGTTCGTGGAACGCTACGGGACCGAGCGCGTCGTTCCCGTGCTGGAGGCGCTCGACCCGGACGTGGGACTGGGCGCGCCGGCCGGCTACCGGCGGCCCGGCGCACCCCGGCCGGAGCGGGCGGCCGAGGCCGATACGGAGCGGGACCGGACCCTGGCCGAGTTGGCCCAACAGGCCCTGCTGGACGGCGGTTCCGAGGTCGTGTTGACGGACGACCACCCCGCGGTGCGCCGACTGGCCCACGACGGCGGGCGGCCACCGGCGTCCCTGGCCCTGCACGCCCGGCTGCTCGCCGCGTCCGCCGAGGCGCTGTCCGACGGGCAGTTCGGCCTGGTGCTGACCGGCGGTGCCGGGCCGGCGGGGGCCGTGTTCGGCCGGTTCGGCCACCTCCTCGACGACCGCTCGGGCGCCGAGTTGGCCGCGCTGGTGCGGGACGGGTCGCCGGACGGGCCGTTGCGCGCCCAAGTGACGTTCCGGCCCGGGCGTGCCCGGCACGGCAATGCGGCGCAGGTCCCGCAGTGGCTGGACCGCCTGCTGCCGGTGGGGTGCTTCGCCGATCCGGACGACCCCGGCGTGCTGGACCCGCGCCGCCTCGCCGTCCGCGCCGAACCGGACCGACTGCGCCTGGTGGACTCCGCGACCGGGCGCCCCGTCGACCCGGCCGTCTTCCACCTCCGCACCCCGCAGTGGGACCTGCCCGACGTGGCGCGCTTCGCCGCCGAGCTCGCCGAGGGCGGGACGCGGCCCTGGCGTGCCTGGGACTGGGGCGGGGCCGACGTGCTGCCGTACCTGCCGCGGGTGCGGTACGGACGGACCGTGCTCGCGCCGGCGCGGTGGCGTCCCGCCCCCGAACTCCTGGACGCCAGACTGCCGTTCGCGCAGTGGTGGGATGCCTGGCAGCAGTGGCGGGAGCGGTGGCGGGCACCCGGCCGGCTGTGGGTGGGACGCCGGGACCGGGGCGTCCAGGTCGATCTGTCGCTGCCCGGGCATCCGGCGCTGCTGCGGCACGAGTTGTTGCGGTCCGGCGAGGTCGAGCTGCACGAGGTGCCGGCCGATGCCGCCGGCCACCCGGACGGTTGGCTGCGCGGCCCGGACGGCGCCCACCACGCCGAGGTCGTCCTCCCCCTGCGCCTGGCCCGGGCCGTGGACCGGCCGGCCCCGTCGGCGCCCGCGGCCCGGCGCCACGTTCCGCCGCGCGCCGCGGCCGGCGTGCACCTGCCGGGCGGGGAATGGCTCTCCACCGCGTGGTACGCCCCGGTCGAGCGGCACGAGGAGTTGCTCGCCGTGCATCTGCCGGGGCTGCTGGAGCAACTGCCGGCGGAGGTGGACCGGTGGTTCTTCGAACGCCGCCGCGATGCGTACGGGGCGCACCTCGGGCTCCGGTTCCACGCGCCGCCCGAGGTGTTGGCGGGACGGCTGCTGCCGCGGCTGCACGACGCCACCGGTCGGCTGCGCGCCGGCGGCCTGCTCGGCCGGGTGGTCTGTGACTCCTACGACCCGGAGCTGGAGCGGTACGGCGGGCCGGAGGCCATCGCGGCCGCCGAGCGGGTCTTCCACGCCGACAGCGTGACCGTGGTGGAGCACCTGCGCCGCGGGTTCGCCCGGCAGGACGGTGCCGAGCCGCTGCTGCTGGCCGCCGCGGGCCTCGCCGACCTCGCGCGCGCCTTCCACGACGACGGCGCGGCGGGTTCCGTACCGGACGGCGGGCACCGCGGCGGTGCGGACTGGTTGTTGCGGTCCGTGCCGCGGGACGACGAGGCGCACCGCGCCTTCCGGGAGCGTCGGCGGCAGGTGTTGTCCCTGGTCGATCCCTACCGCAGCGCGCCTGGACCGGCCGCCGCCGGTGACGTGTTGCGCACCGCGTGGCTCCGCCGCGGACAACAGGCATCGCGTTACGGCCGGTTGCTCCGCGGACTGGGACCGCGCTCCTGGAGCCACCCGGACCAGGTGCTGCGGGAGCTCCTGCACGCGCACCACAACCGGTTGGTCGGCCTCGACCCGGAGTCCGAGCGCAAGGCGCACGCGGTGGCCCGCAGTGCGGCCGCCGCGCACTCCGACCGCCGGCGGCAGGGCCGGTGACCGGTCCCGCGGCGCCCGCCCGACCGGTAGCTGCTAGCGTTCCCGACCTGGGAACGGCACGCCGGCCACGGCTGGTTGAGGGGATCGGGACACATGACCGCAGAGCCTGCCACGGCGCCGGTGCGGCTGAGCGCCGGAGCGGTGATTCCGCTCCCGACGTTGGATCCCGCCGCGCCGCTCGACGACCTCGCCTGGTTGGACCGGGCGATCGGGGACGCCCGGGTGGTGGCGATCGGCGAGAGCGCCCACTACCAACACGAGTCGTTCCTGCTCCGCCACCGCCTGTGCCGTTACCTCGTCGAGCGGCACGGGTTCGGCGCGTACGCGATGGAGTCGGGGTTCGCCGAGGGCTGGCGGGTCGACGACTGGGTCCGCGGCGGCGCCGGCCGGCCCGACCACGTCATGGCGGACGGCCTGACCTCGCTGATGGGACTGTGGCGGCCACAACGCGCCCACCTGGAGTGGTTGCGGCAGCACAACCGCACGGCCGACCGTCCCGTCGGCTACTACGGGATCGACCTGCCGGGCTCGATGGTCTCGCTGCTCCCCGGGCTGGACGCCGTCCTCGCGCACTTCGCGGTCGCCGAACCGGAGTTCGCTCCGGATCCGGCGGTGCGCGCGACCGCGGCGGCCTTCGCGACGCCCTCGGCGTTCTCCGCCCCGGAAGCGATGGCCGCCTACCGCGCGCTTCCCCAGCAGTCCAAGGACGCGCTGACCGCCGGGCTCGCCGACCTCTCGGCCCGGCTCGGCGCACGCCGTCTGGAACACCTGCGGCGGACGACGGCCGGCGCCCACGCACGCGCGCTGCGCACGCTGCGCGGCACGGTCGCCCTCGACGCGATGCTGCGCGAACTGGCCCGCGGCCACCACGACGACGCCCTGCACCACCGCGAGGCGACGCTCGCGGACACCGTCGAGTGGATCCTGGGCCGGGAGGACCGGATCGTGCTGGCCGCCCACAACGGCCACGTCCAACGCTGCCCCGACAACCTGCCGGTGGTGCCCCCGACGACGCTGGGCATGCATTTGGGCGACCGGCTCGGCGACGCCTACCTGGCCATCGGCACCTCCTCGGCCACGGGTCGGACGCTCAACACCAACGCCAGCTTCTACTCCGGCACGCTCTTCACCGACCTGGAGGACGCCCCGCGGCCCGGCAGCCTGGACGCGCTGCTGGCCGCGAGCCACGACGGGCCCTTCGCCACCGACCTCCGACGGCTCCCGCCCACCGACACCGCAACCGTGCGGTCCGCCACCGCACACCGTTACGGCACCTTCTACGCCGACCACGATCCGCTCGACGCCTTCGACCTGCTCGTCCACCTCCCGCACGCCACCCCGGCCGCGCCGGACCCCGCCGCGCTCGCCCAGGCACCGGGCGAGGTCCGGGACGCCTTCGCCCGCTGGCGGGCGCACTGAGCGGGCACCACAACACGCCCAGGCCCACGCATCCCCTCTCGTCCCGCTGCCGGCATTGCGCAGGAGCAGGACGACCCCGGCCTCTGGGGCCCACCCGGAGGCGTACGAAGCTAACGATTGCCTTGCTGGTCTGGGGTTTTGCGCTGGTTGGCGTGGAAGCGCGCTTTCTTCTGACGATTCCCGCACGTGTTCATGTCGCACCATCTGCGGGTGCGGCTCTGACTGGTGTCGAAGAAGGCGGCTTGGCAGGTTGGCGATGCGCACAAGGCCAGTTTTCCGTCTCGTTCGCCCGCGATGATGCTGACCGCGTCGGCGGCGATCACGCCTAGGGCATCCGCCACGCAGGAAGCCGAGCCGAGTCGCCATCGCCGATTGCCCTCGGGCGTCAGGACGGCCGCGGCCCGCCCCTGAGTGCTGCAGTCGTTGATGACTTGGACTGCGGACGCGGGGAGAGCGTCTTGGATCGCGGCCGCCGTCGCGGTGGCGTGAATAGCTTCCCTCAGATCCCAGGCGCGTTCGAGCTGGGCCGCAGTGCAGGACTCCACGGCGAGGCCGCTCACTGCCAGCCAGTCGACGAGTCGGTGCGGCGTGGGGATGCGTTCCACGGCGTTGCCACGACGCTCCGTCAGGGTCGCCGTGAAGCTGGTCGCCAGCACGCTACCGAGACGGAAGTCAGGGAACTGAGCACGCATGGAACCACCTTAGCGGGTTGCACGCCGGCATCGAGACACGCTAGAACCGTCTTAGCCGGTTCTCGTCAGGCCCCAGCCGGTTCCACGATGACCAGGAGGTCTCATGCCCTGCGACGTGCAAGCCTGGGAAGCCCACGCAACTGACGCCGACCTCGACGATCTGCGCGCGCGACTGGCCGCGGCGCGGCTGCCGGAAGCCGAGACGGTCCAGGGCGCCGCGCCCGGCCCCCGCCGATGGGCACAGGGCGTTCCGCTCGCCGACCTCGTCGATGTCGTGAACTACTGGCGCACCGGGTACGACTGGCGGTCGTTCGAAGCGCGCCTCAACCGGATCGGCCAGTTCCGCACGACCATCGATGAGCTGGGAATCCACTTCCTGCACCGCCGATCCACCCGCCCGGATGCCACTCCGCTGCTCATGACGCACGGCTGGCCAGGCAGCATTGCCGAGTTCATCGACGTGGTAGAAGAGCTGGCCGATCCGAAGGACGCGGACGCGCCGGCGTTCCACGTCGTGGTCCCGTCGTTGCCGGGCTTCGGCTACAGCGACAAGCCGGCCACCACCGGGTGGGGAATCGAGAAGATCGCGGCCGCCTGGGTGGAGCTGATGGGAAGGCTCGGCTACAGCAAGTTCCTGGCCCACGGCGGCGACTGGGGAGGCGTGATCACCACGGTCCTCGGCGGCAGGTTCCCGGCGCACGTCCTCGGCATCCACACGACGTTCGCGGAGGCACCGCCCGGGTTGACGACGGACGGGCTGACGGCGGCCGAGCGCAAATGGACCGAGGACACCCGCGACTTCTGGCACCACCGCGCGGCGTACGCGAAGCAGCAGGCGACCCGACCGCAGACCATCGGCTACTCGCTCGTCGACTCACCCGTCGGGCTTCTCGCCTGGATCCTTGACAAGTTCGCCGAGTGGACGGATACCGAGGACAGCCCGTTCGAGACGATTTCCCGAGACCGGATCCTCGACAACATCACCCTGTACTGGCTGATGCGGACCGGAGCATCGTCGGCCCGCATCTACTACGAGAGCCACAAGTCGCTCGACCCCGAACTCCGGGTCGACGTCCCGTCGGCCATCAGCATGTATCCCCGCGACATCGAGAAGTGTCCGCGCGCCTGGGCGCAGGAGCGGTACCGACGGATCGTCCGGTGGAGGTCACCGGAAGCCGGGGGACATTTCCCGTCGCTGGAGGTTCCCGAGTACTTCGTCAAGGATCTGCAAGAGGGCCTCGCGGCAGTGCTCGCCGCCGATCGGTGAACCGAGGCGCAGCGTCGGCCTCGACCACGGGCCGCAAGGCGTCTCTTCGCCAACCGATTGCGGCCACGGACCGGGCGCGCCGAATGTCTAGATCGGCTCAGCTTTGCGACGTTTGATGGATTCGCCGTGATGTGTTCGACGAGAAAGGCGGCATGCCTCCTCAACGGGGCCTGCACAGAGGCTGGTTGGGCCGCCCCCCCCCCGACGGTTAGGACGACCTGGAGCCCTCGACGTTGGCCACCATCGTGCGCAGCACCTTGAGCGCGGCCACGTACTCCTCATCGCTGATGCCTTGATGGACCTCCGCCCGCACCTGGGTCACCAGTTCACGCACCCGCACGCGCACGGCCTCACCGGCGTCGGTGAGGTGCAGGCGCTGTTCGGCGTCGCTGTCGAGCCAGCCACGGTGGAGTAGTTGGTGCACGACCCGGGGGATTTCGTGCGGGTCGTCGGCGAGGGGCGTCAGGTGGTCGACGACCTCGTCGGTGCTCGGAGCCACGGGTGCGTAGGCGACGCGGTTGAGCACCCAGTACTGCGGCTGCGTGACGTCGATCTTCGCCATGGCGTCACGCAGGTACCGGGTGACGGTCGTGTGCGCCAAACCGCTCCAGTAGCCGATGGGCTGGGAGGCCAACACGTCGTCGGTCGCCGCCGGATCCGCCGGGGCCTGGTCCGTGGTGGTGCCGGTCAACTCGTTCATGATCGCAAGGCTATAGCGCCCGCCGCACGGCGACGCCGTCGGACGCTCCATCGACCACTTCCTGGCACCTACGCCCCACCAAAGCGCACCACAGTGCGCGGGACCGGTGTCCGCCAGTCCCGCGCCGCTGGGTCACGTGCCGCCGCGGCGTACCGCTGACGTCACGTCATTTCCATTACGCCTACTGCGGTTTGAAGGATCGGATCTGGTAGTTGCCCTGGAGGTTGCCGCCGGCGCCGGCCTTGGTGGACCCGACGCGTCCGTGGTAGTTGGTCTGGGTGTAGTACTGCACCCGGTGGCCGGTCCCGTTCCACACGGAACGCACGTGCTGACCGCGCCGGATGAAGGAACAGTCGTCCGCGGTGTTCGCCTTGCTGCGCTGCGACCACTGGCAGCGGGTGCCGCCGCCGTTCCAGCCGCTGTAGAGGCAGAAGTGGCCGGGGGCGCAGTGGTAGGACGCCCGGTGGGTGGGCGCCGCGTGGGCGGCGGTCGCGGTGGGCGCGATGCCGAACGCGACCGCCAGGGCGGCCGAAGCGACGGCGAGCAAACGCATACGACGCATGGCAGTGCTCCTTGGTGTAGGTGGGAACGGGCCGTTGCCGCCGGCGACGCCGGACGGCCAGTCAGGCACCGTCGCCAGTATCGGGCGGGTCCTTGGACCGCAGGCGGCGTTTTGCCCGACTCGGGGCCTGCCTTCGAGGCACGCGGCGTGCGTGCCCGGCGTACCCCGGCGTCCGCGCCCCGATGTGCTTCCGCACGCCCACCGGCTGCCCACCATCGGCCGGTCCCGCGCGGTTGCCCCGGGGCTACAGCACGAACCCGTCGGGGAAGGGGTCGCGCGGGTCGAGCACGTAGGTGGCGGTGCCGGTGATCCAGGCCCGGCCGGTGATCTCGGGGACGACGGCGGGGCGGCCGCCCACCTCGCTGGTGCCGATCAGGCGCCCGGTGAAGCGGGTGCCGATGAAGGATTCGTTGACGAAGTCGGTGTGCAGCGGGAGTTCGCCGCGGGCGTGCAGTTGCGCCATCCGGGCCGAGGTGCCGGTGCCGCACGGTGAGCGGTCGAACCAGCCGGGGTGGATGACCATGGCGTTGCGGGAGTGCCAGGCGGTGGAGTCCGGTGCGAGGAACTGCACGTGCTTGCACCCGGTGATGAGCGGGTCGGTCGGGTGCACGGGCCGGTTCTGCTCGTTGACCGCACGCATGACGGCCAGGCCAGCGGCCAGCACGTCGTCCTTGCGCGAGCGGTCGAACGGCAGGCCGGTCCGGGCCAGGTCGACGAGGGCGTAGAAGTTGCCGCCGTAGGCCATGTCGTAGCGGATCCGGCCGAGTTCGGGGACGGTCACCGTGGCGTCCCGTTCGACGGCGAAGGCGTCCACGTTGCGCAGGGTGACGTGTTCGGCGGCGCCGTCGCGCACCGCCACCCGGGCCTCCACCAACCCGGCGGGGGTGTCCAGGCGGACCGTGGTTTCCGGTTCGGTGACCGTCACCAGGCCCGTCTCGACCAGGACGGTGGCGACGCCGATGGTGCCGTGTCCGCACATCGGCAGGAACCCGCTGACCTCGACGTAGAGCACACCCCAGTCGGCGTCCGGGCGGGTCGGGGGTTGGAGCAGCGCACCGCTCATCGCCGGGTGCCCGCGCGGTTCGTCGACCAGGAAGCGGCGCAGCGGATCGAGGTGCGCCATGGCGTGGCGACGGCGCTCGGCCATGGTGGCGCCGGGGATGGCGGCGAGGCCGCCGGTGACCACCCGGGTGGGCATGCCCTCAGTGTGCGAGTCGACGGCGTGCAGCGTCCGCGTCTTGGTGGCACCGCCCAGGCGGTGCGAGCCGGGTGCGGGCATCAGGCGGTCGCCTGCTTCTCCAGGGCGGCGACGGCGCGGGCCAGGTCGGCCTCGACGCGGGCGCGCAGCTCCGGGGGCAGCGGG
Source organism: Streptomyces lunalinharesii (assembly GCF_039532155.1). Taxonomy (NCBI): domain Bacteria; kingdom Bacillati; phylum Actinomycetota; class Actinomycetes; order Kitasatosporales; family Streptomycetaceae; genus Streptomyces; species Streptomyces lunalinharesii. Next base: position 59,433 of record NZ_BAAARK010000029.1, on the reverse strand, counting down.
CCGCGCGGTGGCCGGCAAGGTCCACCGTACCGGCCGACCTGTGTCATGCCGAGTTTGACGGCCTGGACGAACTCGGTGCGCGAGTCCCATCGGAACGCGGCGACCAGCGGTTCGTAGAGGGCCCGGGCCTCGGCCAGGCGGCCGGTGGTGGCCAGTGCGTAGAGGCGGGCGGACTCGGCGGGGAAGACGTTGGGGAAGCCGGCGAACCAGCCGGTGGCCCCCATCAGCAGGCTCTCCAGCACCACGTCGTCGGCGCCGGCGACCACCGTCAGGCCGGGCGCCCGTTCCCTGATCTCCAGCACCCGCCGGACGTCGCCGGAGAACTCCTTCACCGCCACGACGTTGTCGATCCGGGCGATCTCGGCGAGCAGGTCCGGGGTCAGGTCGACCCGGGTGTCGAGGGGGTTGTTGTAGACCATCACCGGGAGGCCGACGCCGGCCACGGCCTCGAAGTGGGCGAGGACTTCGGCAGGGTTGGCCCGGTACGCCGTCGGTGGCAGGCACAGCAGTCCGTCGGCGCCGTCCTCGGCTGCGGTCTCCGCCCAGTGCCTGGCCTGGTGCGCACCGGCGCCGTGCACCCCGACCACCACCGTGCCGGCGTCGCCCACGGCCTGGATCGCGGTGCGGGCCACGGTGCGGCGCTCCTGGTCGGTCAGTGCGGCGTACTCGCCCAGGGAGCCGTTGGGGCCGACGCCGTGGCAGCCGTTGTCCACGAGCCAGCGGCAGTGTTCGGCGTAGCGGTCGTAGTCGACCGCCAGGCCGGCCGGGGCGGTGGGGTCGGTCCGGTAGAGCAGCGCGGTGGCGACGGTCAGGCCGCCGAGGCCGGGCGGCGCGGGGGTGGTTCCGCTCATCACTCGCTCTCCTTCGTGGGTGCGGGCGCGGTGGTCGGCGCGGCGTGCTCGGCGGGCGGGGCGGCCAGTTCGCCGAGTCGGATGGGCTGGGCGATCGGCCGGTGGTGCGGGGTGGCCGACGGCAGGCCCTGGAGGGGGTGCTCGGCGGGCCCGGCGCGCAGCCGGGCGGCCAGTTCGGCGACGGTGGGGCCGCAGATGCGTGCCTGGCACGGTCCCAGGCCGGCCCGGGTCTGCAACTTGGCGACCCGGGCGGTGGCACTGGCGGGGTGGGTGACGGCGCGTCGGAGTTGGTCGTAGTCGGTCTCCTCGCAGCGGCAGATGACGGTCTGTGGTTCCAGCCACCCGGGCCAGGCCGGTCCGATCGGGTGGGCCCGGGCCAGTCGCGCGGCGAACGCCCGCCCCTGGTCGCGATGGCGTCGCACCCGGCGCAGGGCGGCGTCGCCCGGACTGCCGCCGCCGGCGCTCCAGCCCGCGATGGTGCCCTCGGCCCGCGCGGCCGGGGCGCCGGCGATCCCGGTGATCTCCCCGGCCGCGTACACCCCTGGGACGCTGGTGCGTTGGTCCGCGTCGACCGCGACGAACGCGCCCTCCGGGGACGCCGGCGTCCGCCCCCGCAGGGCGCAGCCGGCGGCCAGCGGAAGTTCCAGCTGCGGGCTGAAGCCGTGGCTGACGCACAGCGCGTCCACCGCCGCGCTGCGTTCGCTGCCCGGCACCACCGACCAGTCCGCGCGCAGTCGGGCGGTGACCACCTCCTCCACCCGCCCGGCGCCGCGGGCCGCCATGACCGCGCGGCCGAACCGGTACGGAACCCGGTGGCGCGCCAACTCTGCGGTGTACTTGGCCAGTTCGAGGGCCTTGGCGGCATGCGCCGCCAGTTCTCCGGCGCGCCGCGACCACCCGCGCACGACCGTCCCCGGCACGTTGGCCTCCAGGACCGCCCGCACCTGCGCACCCGCCTGCGCGAGGGCGGCGGCCACCGGGAGCAGGAACGGTCCGGTGCCGGCGACCACGACCTGGTCCCCCACCACCACCCGCTCGCCCTTGACCAGTGCCTGTGCCGCGCCGGCCGTGAAGACCCCGGGCAACTCCCAGCCGGGGAACGGTAGTACGCGGTCGTGCGCGCCGACGGCCAGTACCAGGGCGTCCGGGTCGACGGTGCTGCGGCGCCGACCGCTGCCGTCGGCCGGGCCGTGGAGCAGGTGGACCCGTGGCGGCGGTGCGCCGTCCGTCCCGTCCGGGTCCCGGCGTTCCAACGCCCACACGACGGTCTCGGGCCACCAGGTGCAGCGCGGATGGCCCAGGAGCAGCCGCCGGCGGCGGTCAAAGGCCCGCCGGTCGCGTGTCAGGCGTTGCGGATGCGCCGGCGCGTAGGCGTCGGGGAGCGTCCGGTGGTACTGGCCGCCCGGATTCTCGGCCGCGTCGATCAGCGTCACCCCGGCTCCGGCGCGCAACGCGGCCTCCGCCGCGGCCATGCCGGCGGGACCGGCCCCGATCACCACTACCTGACGTAGCGTCATAAGTCATCTCCGTGCGGCACTTCGCCGCCTTCGTCGACCCCTCGGGGCGCGTCCGGGGGCTCCCCGTCTCCCGTGCCCCGTGACTGGGTGGTCACCACGTCCCCGTCCCGGGCACGGCGGCGGCACGCGCGCACGTCCCGCTCGGCCCCGACCGTCACCAGGCAGTCGAAACAGACACCGATACCGCAGAAGACCCCGCGCGGGGCCCCGGACGGTGCCCGGCGCCAGGCGAGCCGGCCGGCGGCGAGCAGCACGCCGGCGATGGTCTGCCCGGCGACGCCGTCCACCGGCTCGCCGTCGACGGTGATGCGCAGCGGCTCCTCCCGCCAGCCGACGGCGTCGGACGCCGCAGGCATGCGCCGCGGACTCATTCCACCCCCTCCCCCGGTGCATCGAGCATCCCGTCCGGCGGGCGGCGCACGGGGCCCAGCACGGCGGGCCGGTCCACCCGGAACGCGGTCGCGTCGATCTCCGTGGGCCGGCCCGACACCAGGTCGCGCAGGAGGCGCGCGGTGCCCACCGACAGGCCGATGCCGGCGCCTTCGTGGCCGCCGGCGTGCCACAGGCCGGCCAGGCGCGGATCGGCCCCGATGATCGGCAGGTGGTCGGGGACGTAGGGCCGGAACCCGCCGTAGGCGCGCATCACCACGGCGCCGGCCAGCGTCGGGAACAGGCGCAGTGCCTTGGCGGCCACGGCGGCCAGCACCGCGGGCCGCAACCGGTCGTCGAACCCCACCCGGCGGCGCGACGAGCCCAGCAGGACGCTGCCGCCGCGGGTGGCTTCCACCACCGCCGAGGTCTGCAACGCCTCGGCGCTGCTGCCGACCGCGCCCACGTAGTCGGCGTCGTAGACCTTGTGGAAGACGGTCGGCGGCAGTGGCGCGGTGACCAGGACGTCACCGCGCCGGGGCCGGACGTCGACCGGTGCGCCCAGGCGCGCGGCGAGCACGCCGGCCCACGGACCGGCGGCGTTGACGAACAGGTCCGCCTCGACGGGGCCGGTCGTGGTGCGGACGGCCGTCAGCCGTGCGCCGCGGGTGACGGCGCCGAGCACCTCGCACCCGGTCCGCAGTTCCGCGCCGGCGGCGAGCGCGTCGGTGAGCAACGCGGTTGCCGCGGCGGCCGGTTGGACCTGGGCGTCTTCGGGGTAGTGCAGCGCCGCGGCGTGGTCGCGGGTGGCGAACGGTTCGGCCGCCGCGAGCGCCCCGGGGTCGAGCACGTCGGCCCGCACCCCCGCCGCGCGTTGGGCCGCGGCGAAGCGGGACAGGGCCCGCGCGCCGGCGTCGGTGGTCGCGATGACGATGCCGCCCTTGGCGTCCCACTCCACCGCACGGGCCGTGTGCGGGTGCCGTTCGGCGAGCGCGGCCAGCGTCTCGGGCCACAACCGGCGGGACAGCAGGGCAAGTTCCAGCTCCGGACCGGGCCCCTTGTCGGAGACCAGGACGTTCCCCTCACCGTGGGCCGTGGTGGCCCCGCCCGCGCCACCACGGTCGACCACGAGCACGTCGAAGCCCACCAGGGCCAATTCGCGTGCACAGGCGGCACCGATGATTCCGGCGCCCAGCACCACCACGCGGCTACCGAGCGTTCCCTTCATCGAACCCTCTCCGTTCGTCAGAACGAACGAGACGAAGGGAGGCTATGAGGTCACCGGAGACGTGTCAACGGTCACACCGGCTCCGGATCTCGGCCCGTCGGCGCACCCCCGTCCGGATCCGGCGGCGCCTCCTGCCCGGCCGCCGCCGCGTTCCGCCCGCCGGTCACCGGGTCCGACAGGTGCAGCCGCTGGTCCGCCCGGTACTGCAACAGCAGCACCGAGCGCACGGCGCCTTCGACCGCGGTGTAGCTGTGCGGCAGCGTCGCGTCGAACCCCACGTAGTCCCCGGGCCCCAGCTCCACCTCGCGGCCGTCCACCCGCACGCCCAACCTGCCGGCCTGGACGATGGTGTGCTCGGTGCCCACGTGTCCCAGCGAGTCCTGCCGGCGGCCGGCCCGCACCCGCTGGTCGTAGACCTCGAAGACGGCGTCGCCCGACTCGATCCGCCGCAGCGGGCGGAGGTCCACGCCCGCGCCGCTGAGCGCCTCCACCTCCTCGGCGCGCACCACGGTCAGCGCGCGGGCGGGGGCGGCGTCCAACAGGTCCGAGATCGGTACCTCAAGGACGCGGGAGAGGCTGAACACGGTCTCGATGGTGGGATTGCCGGTGCCGGACTCGACCTGCGACAGCGTCGCCTTGCCGATCTTCGAGCGCCGGGAGAGTTCGGAGATCGACCACCCCCGGTGGGTCCGCACCCGCCGGAGGTTGGCGGCCAGCCGCTCCCTGATCGACTCCATCGGCCCCTCGCAATGCCCCGCGGTCTCGGACGCGGACATGACCGTCCCCCTTCTCTCGCGCGCCCGCCCGTTCGGTATGACGTACGCATGCTCATGGATGCGTACATTATTCCGATCGCGCTTCGGGGGCGCCGGCAGTCCCCCCCCCACCATTGCGCGATACGGGCCGCCGGGCACGAACGGGGCACTGGCACGGCGGCAACTCCCCTTCCGCTCACCGGACTTGACCCCGCCCCGGGCGCTTCCGCTACTCGGCGGGCACCGCGATCCTGGCCAGGGAACCCGTCTCCAAGGCGCACCACAGGGCACCGCGGTGCTGGACGATGCCGTGCGGTTCGCTGGCCGGGCGGGGCAGTGCGTAACCGGTGATCAGACCGTCCGTGGTGATGCGCCCGACCCGGTTGCCGCCCCACTCCGTGAACCACACGGCGCCGTCGGGGCCGGTGGTGAGGGCGTGCGGTCGTGCCTGGCGGTCGGGCAGCGGGAACTCGGTGATCTCGCCGTCCGTCGTGATCCGCCCGATCTGGCCGGCGCCGATCTCGGTGAACCACAGGGCCCCGTCCGGTCCGACGGTGAGGCCCACCGGGGCGGCGGACGGCGTCGGCAGCGGGTACGTCGTGGTCCGCCCGTCCGTGGTGATCCGGCCGATCGCGCCGGCGCGGTTGAGGGTGAACCACAGGGCGCCGTCCGGCCCGGCGGCGAGGGCGGAGGGGAAGCCGTCGGGCACCGGGTACTCGGTGATCTCGCCGTCCATGGTGATCCGGCCGATCCGGTCGGCGGCGGACAGCGTGAACCACATCGCACCGTCGGGTCCCGCGGCGATGCCGAACGGCCCGCCCTCGGCGGTCGGCGGCGCGAAGGACGTGACGTCGCCGTGCACGGTGATCCGTCCGATCCGGTGGCTGCCGTACTCGGTGAACCACAGTGCGCCGTCCGGCCCTTGGGCGAGGAGCGTCGGGCCCGCGCCGACCGCGTGGACCGTGACGGCACCGTCCGCGTCCCGGCGCCCGATCGCCCCCTGGTGGACCAGGGTGAACCACAGGGCCCCGTCGGGGCCGTCCACGAGGGCGTACGGCCCTGCGTCGGGGCCGCTGACGGTGACCTCCCGGACCGGGTCGGCCAGCCAATGGGCGAGCCGGTCGAAGAACGCCTCCCCGGGCTCGGAGAGGTGGAAGGCGTGCGGCATGTCCTCGTACGCGTCGAGCCGCACGCTCACGCCGGCGGCGTCGGCGGCCTCGGCGAAGCGGCGGGCGTCGTCCCACAGGACCTCGTCGGTGCCGGCGGCGACCAGCAGGGGCGGCAGTCCGCGCGGATCGCCGTACAGCGGCGACTGCGGCGCCGCCTCGGGATCGGCGCCGGCCAGGTACTGACCGGTGACGGTCTCCAGGACGGCGCGGGACAGCACGTCCTTGCCGTCGTTGGCGGTCAGCGACGCACCGGTCAGTGCGAAGTCGGTGACCGGTGAGACCACGACGGCGGCGCCGGGTTGCTCCCGCCCGGTCCGCTTGAGCTCCAACAGGGCGGAGAGCACCAGGGTGGCGCCGGACGACTCGCCGACGAAGACGACCTCGTGCGCCGGAACGCCCTGGTCCAACACGTCCTGCCAGGCGGCGAGCAGGTCCTCCAGCGCGGCGGGGTAGGGGTGGGCCGGCGCCAGGCGGTAGTCCACCCGCAGGGTCGGCCTACCGGCCGCCTGCGACAGTCGGTAGGCCACGACGCGCTCCGCCTCGGGCATGGTGTGGGCGAAGCCGCCGCCGTGGACGTAGAGCACCGCACCGCACCGCGCACCCGGCGCGCGGACCCAGTCGCCGTGCACCTCGGCATCGGCCGGGAGCGGCGCGGCGATCAGCGCGCCGGCGCGGTCGCGGGCGGCCCGGGCAGCATCGGGCGCCGCGGGAACAGCAGTGACGTTCAGCAACGGTCCTCCGTCGTGAGGGGTGCGGGTGGTCGTCCCGCGAAGTCGGGGCGGGGCGGGCGGGGCAGCGATCGGGTGCGCAGCCGTGCGGTCGTGAACGCGTCGTGCCCGTGCGGGACTTGGGGATCGGCCGCGTCCGGGACGGCACCGGCCCTCCCGCGGCACGCCCGACCGAGGGAAGTTACGACGAACGTAAATTTATTCGCCGGGCAAGCCGAGCGTCAACATCAATACCTCGCGGGGCACCGCCGCCGGTCGCCACCACCACCGCCCAAGGGCCCCGGCACGTATGACTGCTCGTCAACGCCGCGGGTCCTCCCGGGCGGGCGCCGGTCACCGACGCCCGCCCGGGGCGTTCACCTCGGGTCCGGCCCGGTGTGTATGGAGTCGGCCCAGACGGTCAGCAACTGCTCGTACTCGGCTTGCTCTTCGGGCCACAGCGCGCGACCGGCGCGGGCGGCCATGAAGGCGCGTATGCGTTCGTTGGCCTCGGTGGTGGCCTCCGGGGCCCATGTGGGCGTCATGTCACCGATCATATGCGCCGAGAGGTTCTGCGGCTATTACCGCTTTTGGATGACATGCGCAAGCTATGCCCTTGACTTCGCTGTCGTGTACCTGGCCGGAGAGGCCGGGGCGTCGTCCACCCCGGAAACGACCTGCGGCTACCGGTGTTCGGCGCGGTCGCGGCGCCGGCCCGTGAACGTCCCTTGTTCGAGGGCGGGTTCGGGGGTACCTCCAACCGTCCGCCGCGGACCTGGTGCCTTCCCCCAATGGGGTGCGGGCGTGCGGAACTCGTAGCGTCGGGGCCAGGAATCGTCGGGTGTGCCGCCGCGGCGCGCTTGCCACGGATCCTGCCCGGCCCCTCGGATGGGGAGAGCGTGACGAGCGCAACGGGCACAGTGGAGCGTGCCGTCGTGGCGAGCGGGGTGGCGCCGGTCCTGGCTGCCGCCTTCCTCTGGGGCACGGTCGGCCCCGCCCAGATCCTGGCCGCAACCAGCGCGTCACCGGTGGCCATCGGTGCCTGCCGGATGCTGCTCGGCGGCTTGGTGCTGGGGCTGTTCACCGCGCGGCGGGCGGGCATCCGGTCCTTGTGGCAGCGGGGTGCCCGGCCGTGGATGGTGGTGAGCATCGCCGTCACGGCGGCCTTCCAGGCATGTTTCCTGGAGGCGGTGGCCCGCAATGGCGCGGCCCTGGCGACCGCCGTCACCTTCGGCACCGTCCCGGTCGTGTCGGGGGTGTGCGGCCGGGTGTTGGGCGGTGAACGGCTCGGCGGACGTTGGGTCGGTGGCACCGCGGGCGCGGTCGCCGGCATCGCGCTGCTGCTCGCTCCGACCGGCGACGGGCCGGCCGACGGCGCGGGCGTGCTGCTCGGGATCGTCGCCGGCGCCAGTTTCGGGGTGTACATCTCGGCGACCAAACGACTGGCGGAGCACGGGGCGGACACGGCCGCGGCGGCCCCGGCGAGCGTGTTCTGCGCGGGGCTGCTCGTCTCGCCGTGGGTCCTCGCCCACCCGCACGGGCTGGCCGAACCGCGGACTGTGGTCCTGATCGGCTGGTTGGCGCTGGCCACGACGGCCCTGGGGTACCTGCTGTTCACCCGGGGGGTCCGGCACCTCAGCGGGGCGACGGTCGGCACGCTCAGCCTGGCGGAACCGTTGGTGGCCGCGGTGTTGGGGGTGGCGTTGTTGGGCGAGCGGTTGAGCCCGCCGGCACTGGTCGGTGCGGTGCTGCTGCTCGGCGGGCTCGTGGTGGTCTCCGTGCCGGGCCGGCGCCGCGACCGCCCCGGGGACGACGACCGGGGGTGACGGGGACTGCCTGCGGACGCGTGGCCGCCCGTCCGGCGGGCGGGGAGCACGTCCCCCCGCCGCCCGGACGGTGGCGGGCGAGGGGACGTGCGCCTCAGCGGGCCGCGGGCCCTGGCCTACCGGTCAGCGGTCCCGGTAGGACGCCATGGCCTCGTTCACGCGCGGCGAGAAGAACAGCGGGCCGATGGCGTCCGCCCAGGCGGTCCCCTCCGGTGTCAGCCGCAACAGTCCCCCGTCGTCGTCCAGCCAGCCGCGCTCGGCGAGGAGGGCGAGTTGGGGGCCGAAGTCGTCCTGCGGAACGGTGCCGAACTGGGCGCGGTAGCGCTCCACGCGCAGGCCGTCCGACTCCAACAGCATGCCGAGGACGAACATCCGGCGGCGCTCGTCGTCGTCCATGCGGAACGACCACTGCGCGCGGTGGAACTGCTCGGTCGGCGTGGCGATGTAGTCGTCGATGATGCGCCGGACTTCCGGCACGGCGACGGCGTAGTCGGTGGTGTAGTGGAGATCGGTCGTGAAGGACCGGGCGCCCACCCCCAGGCCGACCATGCCGGCCTGCTGGTTGTACTCGTTGATGTTGCTGTCGTCCGCGCCGTCCACGGCGGCGGTGCCGATCCGGCTGAAGACCCGCATGGAGGTCTGCCGGTAGCCGGCGGCGAGCAGGTGGTCGCGGCCGTAGCGGTACAGGCGCAGCCGTTGTTCGTCCCAGAGTTCGCCGCTCTTGTCGTGCCGGGCCATCAGTCCGGTCAACGGGCGGACGTACAGCGGGTAGAGGTAGATCTCCTCCGGCTCCCAGCTGAGCGCCGCGTCGAGCGAGACGCGGAAGCTCTGCTCGGTCTGGCCGTCGATGCCGTAGATGAGGTCGATGTTGAGGATGGGGAAGGCCGCCTCCTTGAGCCTGGCGAGCGCGGCCTCCACCTCCGTGCGCTTCTGCGGGCGGACGGCGGCCCGGGCCTCCTCGTCGACGAAGCTCTGCACGCCGATGCTGAGCCGGGTGGCGCCGCGTTCCGCGAGGACGGCGATGCGGTCGGCGGTCGCGGTGGCGGGAGAGGTCTCGACCGACCACGGAACGGCCTTGAGGTCCGCGCCCATGACGTTCTCGCAGATGTCGCACAGCCGGACCAGTTCGTCGGCGGTGAGGTACGTCGGGGTGCCGCCGCCGAACGCCGCGAGGGTGAACCGGGGGGTGCCGTTGGCGTCCAGCGCCGCGCGGGTCGCGCCCGCCTGGCGTTCGAGGGTGTCCAGGAAGCCACGGGTGACGTCCTGGGGCGCACCGGTCCGGGTGAAGAGGTTGCAGAAGCCGCAGCGCATCTCGCAGAACGGCACGTGCACGTAGAGGGAGAGCGCGTCGAGGCGCTCACCGGCCCACAGGTCGGACAGGAGCGGCCGGTCTTGGCCGAGCCGGTACGCCTTCTGGTGCGGGTAGGCGTAGACGTACTGCTTGTAGGGCGTCGTCGGCTCTTCGGGAACGGAGGAGGTTATCTGGAGCGGTAACGAGGTTGCCACTTCCGCGGGGTTTCCTTCCAGGTCGGATCGGATCCAGACGGATCTGTCGCGCCACGTGACAGCTTGGTCTACAACCAGTCACCGAAGACATCGGGCGAACCACCGAAGTACGCGCCCGCACCGCGGCTGATGTTGGAAGCTTCCGCACCTTGCACATACCACCGATATCTGATCATAAGAAACTCCACGGGTGGTCCCGGTGGAAATCGAGACACCCTGGAATCAGCCCCCGCTTTGGGATATCCATGTCGTCCATGAAGCGACTTCTCATAGCGGCCGGAGGTGGCGGTGACGCCATCACGACGGCGATGGTGCACGCCGCTCTCCACGGGGCCGACGCACCCGCCCTGGTGCTGACGTACGCCTGGGAGCGGCTGGTGGTGGACCCGGTGCCGGGGCCGCGTCGGCCGTCCGACTTCACCGGCACCGTGCCGGCCGGCCCGACGCTGCGCCTGGTCACCCCGACCTCCGCGCCCCGCCCGCCGGCAGGTTCGCTGCTGCCCCGTCTGGCCGCCGACCTGCGGCCGGAGTTGGGCCTGCTCGACCCCTACGGCGGCGCGGTGGGACTCGCGCAACAGATCACGGAGGCCGCGGCCTACTGCCAGGCCGACCGGATCGACGTCGTCGACGTCGGCGGCGACGTTCTGGCCGACGGCACCGAACCCACCCTGCGCAGCCCCCTCGGCGACGCCCTGGCGCTGGCCGCCTGCGCGCACACCGCCCTCGCCACCGCGGTGCACGTCGCCGGGCCGGGACTCGACTCCGAGGTGCCCGAGTCCGCCCTCCTGCCCCTGTTGGGGACGCCCCTGCACATGCTGACCGCCGCCGACACCGTGGCGGTGGAGCGCGTCTTCGACTGGCACCCCTCGGAGGCGAGCGCCTTGTTGGTCGCGGCGGCTCGGGGCACGCGCGGGGTCTGCGGGACGCGGGACTCCGCCCGACCCGTCACGCTCACCGCCGCCAGTCCCCACGTCTACCGGCTCCCCCTGGCGCGCGCCCTCGAAATCAACCCCTTGGCACGGGCGTTGGCTGGGACCACCGCGCTGGCGGCGGCGGAGCGGGCGAGCGAGCGGGTGTGCGGGTTCTCCGAAATCGCCCGGGAGCGTGACCGCGCGGCCCGGCTGGCACCGCCGGCGGCCCCGGCTGCCCCCGTCGACGACCGCGCCCTCGCACCGCAGGCACTGGCCGAGCGCTTCGCGCAATGGGAACGGGCGACCGTCCGGAGCGGGATCGCCTACGTCACCACGCGCCGCATCGTCGAGGAACTCGACCTGGGTCAGGACGAGTTCGCGACCCTGCGGACCCACCTGAGCACGACGGCCCCGACCCGGCACGTCCCCCCGCTGTGGCGACTGGCGGCGGAGGGCTGACCACGGCCGACGCCCCGCCCTGGGTGGTCCGCACGCCAGGCACGGGCGGCGCGGATCCCGTCGGGCGGGGCGTTCCGTTGCTGCGGGCGCAGTCCGCCCGGTACTCCGGGCGGACACGCTGGTAGCGTCTGCGCCGTTGTTGAGTGCGTGTCACCTGCACGCACCGTACGGGGAGGACGAACGCACCATGATGGGCCATTCGCACGCGATGAGCGGTGCCCTGCTCTTCGCGGCCACCACACCCTTCCTGCCCCCGCTGGTGATGCACGCCCACCTCGCGCCGCAGGAGATCCTGATGGGCACGGTGCTGTGCGCCGGCGCCGCGCTGCTGCCGGACCTGGACCACCACGACGGCACCATCGCCAACTTCCTCGGTCCGGTGTCCAAGGTCCTGTGCCGCTTCGTGGCCTGGATCTCGGGCGGCCACCGGCACGCCACCCACTCGCTGTTGTTCGTGGTGCTGATGACCGTGGGCACCTGGGCCGGTGTGACGTACCTGGGACGGCCGTTCACCCTCGGCATGACCTTCTTCCTCCTGGCGCTCGCGGTCCGGGCGCTCAACCTGTGCCCGCCCGGCCACGGGTTCTCCGCGTGGAGCACGATCGTCGCCATGGCCGGGATCGGCACCGCGGTGATCGCCAAGTTCATCCCCTCGGCGCCGGGCTGGCTGCCGTACGCCGTCGGTCTGGGGTGCCTGGCCCATCTGTTGGGCGACTCCATCACCAAAATGGGCGCCCCGTGGCTGTGGCCGCTGAAGAACCGCTACGAGATCGTCATCATCAAGCACAGCGGCAACAAGCTGGAGACGGAGATCCTCACCCCGATCATGGGCGTGGCCACCGTGGTCCTGCTGTGGTTCACGGCGCTGTCGCCGCACACCTTCAGCTGAGGCCGCGCCCCGGCCTCGGGTCGGGGGCGTCCGCTCGCGCGCCGTGGGTTCCGCGGGCGTTGTAGACCACGGCGTCGTCGCGTTCGGCGTAGTCCTTCAGGACCTCGATCGCGTCCTCGCGCAGGACGTTGCGGTGGACCTGGATGCCGCGGCGGAGGAACTCCTGGACCCAGTCGTCGTGCAGGGGTCCTTCGTCGAAGCCGGTGAGGCTTTCGAGTTCGCTCCCGTCGCCGCCGATGACGAGTCTGCGGACCCCGGACCACATCGCCGCTCCGTAGCACATCACGCAGGGACGCCAGTTGACGACGAGTTCGAGTTCGGGCGTCCCGGACGCGCCGAGGTCCCAGGCGTCGAGGCGGATCTGGGCCAGTGACAGCGCGACGACCTCGGCGTGCGTGGAGGACAGTCCGGAGTCCAGCACCAGGTTGACTCCGGCGGAGACGATGCGGCCGGTCCCGGTCACGACGACCAGTGCCGCGAACGGGCCGCCGGTGTCCTCGCGGTGGTTGCGGGCCGCGAGCCGGTTGACGAGGCGGACCCGGTCCTCGTCGGTGGGCAGGTGTTCGGGGACGTCGGCCAACTCCGACAGCACCCAGGCGGGGAGCTGGACGTCGAAGGTCGTCGCGAGGGGGGAAGCGTCCATGGAGCGGGTTCCGGTTCTGTCGTGAGCGGTGGTGGGCGGCATGGTCAGAGGTCCAGCAGGAGTTCGGGGCTCTTCGCCCGCGAGCAGCAGAGCGTGATCTGGTTGTTGGCGGCCCGCTCCTCGGCGGTCTGGACCTCGTCGCGGTGGTCGGGGTCGCCGGCCAGGACCGGAGTCAGGCAGGCCCCGCACATCCCCTGCTCGCAGGAGAGCGCGACCTCGACGCCGTTGGCGGCCAGCACCTCCGCGATGGTCCGGTCGCCCGGCACCGGATAGCCCTGCCCCGTGCTCGCGATCCGCACGGTGAACTCGGCGCCGGTGGAGCCTTCAGCGTCGCGGCGCACGGCGCCCGGGGTCGCCGGCGCGAACCGTTCGATGCGGAGCTGGTCGTCGCGCCAGCCGACCGCCGTGGCCTCCTTGATCACGTGGTCCATGAAGGGGCCGGGGCCGCAGAGCTGGACGACCGCCTCGGGGTCAGCGGTGCGCAGGGCGGCCGGGAGTCCGGCGCGGACGCCCCCGTCCACCTCGTCGTAGTGGAACTCCATGCGGTCGGCGTAGGGGGCGGCCCGCAACTCCTCCAGCAGCGGCGCCTCCGCCGCGGTGGAGGCGTAGTAGAGGAAGCTGAACTCCGCCTGCCGCCGGGCCAGGACCTCGGCCATCGCCATCAGCGGGGTGACGCCGATGCCGCCCGCCACCAGGACGTGGCGGGCCGCGTCGGCCAGCGGGAAGTGGTTGCGGGGTGCGGATATCCGCAACCGGGCGCCCACCGCCACTTCTTGGTGCAGCGCGATCGACCCGCCGCGACCGCCCGGGGTGCGCCGTACGCAGATCAGGTAGCGGCCGGTGTCCTCGGGCGAGCCGAGGAGGGAGTACTGGCGGATCAGGGACGGCCCCATGTGGACGTCGATGTGGGCGCCCGGTTCGAAGGGCGGGAACGACCCGCCGTCGACGGGCCGCAGTTCGAACGTGCGGCAGCCGCCGGAGGCGGAGGCCAGCGTGATCGCGTGGACGACGGCTTCGAGGGCTCGGGGAGCGTGCACGGCCATCCCCGATCAGGCCGTGAAGAAGTGGCTGAGGCCGAGCCGGCGCAGGCCCTGCCGGTAGGCGATGGAGCTGCGGTCCGCCGGGATGTGGACCTCCAGCTTCGGGTCGAGCGGAAGGTTCTCCGGCTTTTGGACCTCCACGATCGCCGCGTCCTCCTCGAAGACCTGCTGGTTGAAGTCGTACACGTCCTGCACGGGGCGGTCGGTGTCGAAGTTGCGGGCGATCGGGCAGAACATCCGGGTCTGCCGCGCCGACATCGGGGAGGCCGCGTTCATGATGTTCAGCAGTCCGTCCTCCGGGAAGTGCACGACCAGCGTGGCGGTGAAGGGCAGGTGGACGGTGAAGTGCCGGAGCCATGCGAAGCCCTCGGGCGGCGTCTTGGTGCCCTTCGGGTAGTTGCTCACCGAGCACGTGTAGCGCGCGGAGAACCCGTGCTCGTCGGGGACGGCCGTGTAGTCCGGCACCGCCGTGTCGTCGGGGTCGCCGAACGAGTCGACGTGGATGAACCCGAAGTGCGCCACGTCGATGAACCCCTCGACCTGGCGTCCGGCGAACGCGGCGATGTCGATGGGCGGGCAGTTGATCTGCTGGAACCCCGCGTCGTCCCAGTGCTGCATGCGCGGAACGACCGCCGCGCCCGCCGGATCCGCGACCGCTTCCGGGGTCGGGCGCAGACAGGTCCACACCAGCCCGTACCGCTCGACGGCGGGGAAGGTGCGCAGGTGCAGCTTGGCGGGAATCTTCGACGCGGGGTGCGCGGGCACGGCCGTGCACCGTCCGCCCGCCCCGAAGCGGAGGCCGTGGTAGGCGCAGGTGATGCCCCGTCCGTCACCGGCGCCCAGGCTGAGCGGCACACCGCGGTGCGGGCAGATGTCGTGGGCGACGACGACGGTGCCGTCGACCCGGTAGGCGACGAGCGTCTCGTCCAGGAGGCGCACCGCCACGGGCCGGTCGCCGACCTCCCGGGACAGGGCGATCGGGTACCAGTGCCGGGCCAGGATCGCCCAGTCCTCGGGGTCGAACGTGCACTCCCGAGGCAGCGCGGGCAACGATGCGGCGGTGGTCATCTCAAGTCCTTTCGGATGGTCTACATCAATTCCGCTGGTGTTTTCCGGCAGGGCGGAACACACGAAGTACCGGCTGGAAAAGGGCAGCGGAAAACGGTGAGCGGGGCGTGGCACGGTCACCGATAAACGACGGCTCACAGGGGAACGGAAGAGCCGAAGAACGGGTGGGTCGCAGCGCGGACGGGCGTCAGGCGCGGTGTGCGGCGGTGCGGTGAACGCCGCTGCCGTGCGCGATGCGCCCCCGTGTCCAGGGCGAACCGAGCGGCCCGGAGGGCAGGCGCGCCGCGTTCAGGTCGGTCGTGACCACAGCACTTCCTCCCTTGCGTCGCCCGGGCGGGCGAGCGACCGGCAATTGGCCACCCGCTCCCGGGAATTCCCTCGAACCGTGCCCAGGAGATTACCGAACGGCCCTGCCGAATTGGCTATGCCGGACCACCGAAAGACCCGAGAGGACCGCCCGACGGCTCTGTAGAAAAACACGAAATCCGTTCCAGCCGGCGCAGCGCCCGAGCCGAGGGGGAGCCCGGATCGGCCGTGATCAGGACGACTTCCTGGTCGTCCTCGGGAACGAGGAGCACGTCGCAGTTGAGCCGGAGGCTGCCCGCCGTCGGGTGGTCGACGGACTTGGTGCGGTGACCGGGGGCGTGCACCGGGCGGGTCTCCCAGAGGTGACCGAACTCCTCGCTGCCGGCGCGCAGTTCGGCGAGCAGCGCGGCCAGCTGCCGGTCGTGCGGGTAGCGGTCGGCGGCCCGGAGCAGCCGCGCGACCACGACGTGCCCGAACTCCTCGGTGCTGGAGCTGTCGTGGCTGGGCCCTCCCCCGAGGAACCGGCGTCGGGCCAGGTTCACCGTCCCCTGGCCGAGGTCGTCGCCCAGGAGTGCCTGGGCCAACGGGTTCCAGGCGACGACGCCGTAGGCCGCGTCGGTGACGAGCGCACCGGTCTCCGGCAGGCGTTGCAGCATCCGGGCCACGTGCGGGCGCACCCGCCGAACCGCGCCGCCGGCGGGCGGCGGCGCGCCCGTCCCGGCCAGGCGGAACAGGTGGCTGCGTTCGGCCGGCGTCAGGCGCAGGGCCCGGGCCAGTGCGTCGAGGATGCGGGGCGAGGGGCGGGGGCCACGGGCCTGTTCCAGGCGCACGTAGTAGTCGACGGACATGTGGGCCAGCTCCGCCACCTCCTCGCGGCGCAGCCCGGCGGTGCGGCGCGGGCCGCTCGTGGGCAGTCCGAAGTCGTGCGGGTGCAGGGCCGTGCGGCGGTCCCGCAGGAATCGGGCCAGTTCCTGCCGCGCCATGGTCGCTCCCTCCGCTGCCTGGTACAGGTCGTCCCTGGCAGCGGGTTCGGCGCCAGGGGACCGTGGGTGTCATGAACGATCGCACGGCACTGGTCACCGGTGCCAACAAGGGAATCGGCAAGCACATCGCCCGGCTGCTCGCCGCGGAGGGCTTCGGCGTGTACGTGGGCTCCCGCGACGCCGGACGCGGGCGGCAGGCCGCCCGGGAGATCGGCGGCGGCGCACGCCTGTTGCTCCTCGACGTGACGGACCCGGACCGCATCGCCGCGGCCGCGCAGCGGGTGGACCGGCTCGACGTGCTGGTCAACAACGCGGGCGTCGCGCCGTCGCTCGCCTCGCCGACCGACACCGGCCTGGACGACCTCCGGCGCACCTTCGAGACCAACGTGTTCGGGGTCGTCGCGGTCACCAACGCCTTCCTGCCCGCCCTGCGCCGCTCCCCGCACCCCCGGATCGTCAACGTCTCCAGCGGGACCGGCTCGTTGACCTGGAGCACGCACCCGAACCCCCAGTTCGCCCCCGGCAGCGGCGGTGCGGCCGCGTACCGGTCGTCGAAGGCCGCCCTGAACGCCCTGACCGTCCTGTACGCCCGCACCCTGGTCGAGGAGGGCTTCAAGGTCAACGCGCTGGCCCCCGGTCTGCGGGCCACCGACCTCAACTCCCGGGCGGCCGAGGCGGGTGGGGACCCGGCGGAGGCCGCCCGGGGCGCCGTACGGCTGGCGCTCCTGCCGGACGACGGGCCGACGGGCGGGTTCTTCTCCTGGGACGGTACGCCCGTGCCCTGGTGACTTCGGCGCCCCGCGAGGCCCGACGAACCTCAGATGCCGAGGCCGACCAGGGCGCCGAGGTTCGTTTCGTAGCCCGCGTCCCGCTCGGCGCCGGTGTCCGCGGAGGCGGCGGAGGCCGCTCCGACCGACAGCAGGACGGCCATCAGGGGAACCGCGACGAGCCGGCGGAGCCGGGAGCGGTGCGGGGCGGCGCCGGTGGCGGGGCGCTCCTGGTCGACGTCGTGGGTGTGCGCTGCCAGCTGCGTGGGGTTCATGCGACAAGGGGTAGTGCATGCGCGGGCGCGTGGCGCGTGGCGCGCCGTGGAGGCGGTGCGCGAGGGCACGTTCGGCGGGTCGTCGGCGGGCAGCTGTGACGCCGGTCCCCGTCCGCCGGTGCCTCGTTCCGGCGCGGACTGCTCGCCGCCCCGGGGCCGGTCGTCCGGCTCCGGGGCGGCGAGCGGGTCGCGGGGTGCGTTACGGCGCCATCTCGTACGCCCCGGCCAGTGCCTCGACGCGCTGCCAGACACGGGCGGACCGGGCCTCGTCGGTGACCGGGCGGCGGACCGCGCCCAGCGCCCAGCGCTGCTGGTCCTCGGTGGCGGAGTCCTTGCCGTGCAGCTCGACGGCGTGCGCGGAGAAGTCCCGGACGAGGACCGCGAACAGCTCGTCCAGGACGTCGCTCTCCAGGCCGGTCAGGTCCGCCTGCTCCAGGATCAGCTGGCCGTGCACGACCAGGGCGAAGAGCTGGCCGACGGCGAGGAGGAGGTCGAGGTCGCGGCTCTGCTCCTCGTCGGGGGCGGCAGTGGTGACGAACTCGCAGAGCGCGTCGGCCTGTTCGCGGAAACGGGCGACGTTGGGCAGCTCGGCGTAGCGGTCGTAGGCGGTGCGCCAGTCGTGGAAGCGGATGGCGCCCAGGCCGCGGGCGGGCCCCTGCCGGAAGAGGAAGGCGTCGTCGGTCGCGTCGAGGCGGGTGGGCACCGGCGCGTACTCGGCGGGGTTGAGCAGGTGGTTGCCCATGAACTTCAGGATCAGGGCGAGGTTGACGTGGACCGTGCCCTCCAGCTTCGGCAGGCCCCGGATCTCGGTGGCCGCCTGGGCGAAGTAGGTGTCCTTCTCGAAGCCCTTGGCGGCGATCACGTCCCACATCAGGTCGATGACCTTCTCGCCCTCGGTGGTCACCTTCATCTTCGTCATGGGGTTGAAGAGCAGGTAGCGGCGGTCGTCGGGCCCGGCGGAGCGGAAGTAGTCGACGGCGCGGTCGCTGAACAGCTTCATTCCGACGAGGC
Source organism: Streptomyces lunalinharesii (assembly GCF_039532155.1). Lineage (NCBI taxonomy): Bacteria > Bacillati > Actinomycetota > Actinomycetes > Kitasatosporales > Streptomycetaceae > Streptomyces > Streptomyces lunalinharesii. The sequence continues at coordinate 41,153 of NZ_BAAARK010000029.1, read as the reverse complement.
GGACGTAGGCGTCGGTCAGTTCGCGGCGCACGTGCGGGAAGGCGGTGACCGGGCGGCCGTAGAGGATGCGGTTCTGCGCGTGGGTGACCGCCTCGTACATGGCGTGTTCGCAGATGCCGATGGCGCCGGTGCAGAGGTTGAACTTGCCGACGTTGACGGTGTTGAGCGCGGCGTCGAAGGCGGCGCGCCCGGTGTGCAGGACGTCGTCGGGACCCACCGGATAGTCGTCGAGGCGGAACTCGCTGACGTACTTGGAGGAGTCGACGACGTTCTTCACCAGGTGGTACGCGGGGTGGCGGCTGTCGGCGGCGAAGAAGACGTAGCCGTCCGGGCCCTCGACGTCGGTGCGGCGGCCGAAGACCGAGACCAGGCCGGCGGCGTTGCCGTTGCCGATGTAGTACTTGGCGCCGCTGGCCCGGAAGCCGCCCTCGCCGTCGGGCTCCAGCAGCATGTCGGTGGAGTAGATGTCGGCGCCGTGCGCCTTCTCGGAGAGGCCAAAGGCGAACACCTCGCCCTGGTCGAGGAGGGCGGCGGCGCGGTCGCGGGCGGCGGCGTTGTCGCTCTGCCAGACCGGGCCGAGTCCGAGGATGGTGACCTGCCAGGCGTACCAGTAGTCCAGCCCGTAGAAGCCGAAGATCTCGTTGAGGGCGGCTATCCGGGCGGTGTCCCAGCGCTTGTCCGGCTGCCCGTCCGCGGCGGAGGCGGGGGTGAGGAACTTCGCGAACAGCCCTTCCTTCGCGGCGAATTCGAGGAAGTCCGCCAGCCAGGCACGGGAGCGGTAGTCCTCGATGAGCTTGCGCTTGCCGCGCGCCTCGAACCAGTCGACGGTGGCGCGCAGCAGTCGCCGGGTCTCGGCGTCGAAGTGCGCGGGGTCGTAGGTGCGGGGGTTGAACAGCAGGGAATCCGCCATGGGAGGACGCCTTTCCGAGCTCGGTGGTGTGGGGTGCGGGGTGCGGTGCGGGGCCGTGGCGCCCGCGCGGGGTCAGGGCGCGGGGCGGAGCCGGTGGAGGGTGGCGAGGACGTCGTCGAGCCAGGCGATGGTCATCCGCTCGTAGGCGATGCCGCCGCGCAGCACGACGTGTTGCAGTTCCTGTCCGGCGTCGAGCGGGGCCTCGGCCCCGGCGCCGGTGAAGTCGCGCTGCTCGCCCGCGAGGTAGTGGGTGAGCCGGTCGGCGTGTGCCTGGCGGTGTCGTTCGACCTCGCGGATCAGGGCGGCCGGGTCGTCGAAGACCGCGCCGCGGATCTTGACGGCGAGGTCGTGCCGGACGCTCTCGGGTTCGACCGGTTCGTGGAGCCACCCGGAGAGGGCGGCGCGGCCGGGACCGGTGACGGAGTACTCCTTCTTGTCCGGCCGGCCCTGCTGCGGCACGTCGCGGACGTCGATCCAGCCGTCCTGTTCCATCCGCTTGAGCACGCGGTAGATCTGCTGGTGGGTCGCGGTCCAGAAGTAGCCGATGGACCGCTCGAAGCGCCGGGACAGCTCGTAGCCGGAGCCCGGTTTCTCCAGCAGGGAGACGAGGATCGCGTGTTCGAGCGCCATGCCCCGATCTTGCTATGCAACTCGTTGCATAGACAAGCGGCACCGCCCGGGTGAGACGCGGCTCACCCGGGCGGTGCCCCCGGTCGGACGGCCGTCACGGCCGGCGACGTCGTCAGCGCACGACGTCGAAGACCTGCTTCTGCACGCCGTTGGCGTAGACGTCGTGCTCGACGAGCTTCAGCTTCTGGGCGTCCTTGTCCGCGGCGCTGAACAGGCGCTTGCCGGCGCCGAGCAGCAGCGGGTAGACGAGCAGGTGGTACCGGTCGATGAGTCCGGCGTCCGAGAGGGCGCGGTTCAGCGCGGCGCTGCCCTGGACGATGATCGGCCCGCCCTCGGTCCGCTTCAGGTCGGCGACCTCGTCGAGCGAGCGCAGGATCGTGGTCTCGCCCCAGTCGGAGACCAGCTGGTCCTTGGTGAGGGCGGTGGAGACGACGTACTTCGGCAGCGTCTTGTAGCGGGCGAACTCCTGCATGCCGGGCCATACCGGGCTGAACGCCTCGTAGCTGACCCGGCCCATCAGGACCGCGGTGGCCTCCTCCTGCTCCCGTCCCTTGATCTCGAACGCCTCGGGGACGAACTCGACGTCCTTGAAGGTCCAGCCGGCGTTGCGGTAGCCGGCTTCGCCGCCGGGGGCCTCCACGACGCCGTCGAGGGAGACGAAGGCCGTGCTGATCAGAGTGCGCATGGGTGATTCCTTGGTTTCTCGGGTGCGGGCGGCTTCTCGTGCGTGCCCGGCGCGGGTTCCGGTCGGTCGGCGGCCGGTGCGGGCCGACGGGGCGGTGGTGGAGCACGCGGGGCCGGACGGCTCGGACCCGCGGTGACCGCGGTGTCAGGCGAGGGCCGCGGTCAGCCACTCCTGCCAGGCGGCCTCGGCGCCGGGCGCGTGCGGGCCGAAGAGGTGGTGGAACATCAACGCCGGGCCGCCGATGCCGTGGTGGAAGGTGTAGAGCCCGTCGTCGGTACGGACCTCGAAGCGCTCGTCGTCCGCCCAGACGACCTCGCCGTCCAGGGGCGGCAGGCCCGCCGGCTCCGCGTGCACCCGGGTGCCGACGGCGATCGGGGCCGGCAGCGACAGGGCCCGGAAGAGCGCCGCGCGCACCTCCCCCGCCGGCCGCTCGCCCGGCATCGCCACGGCGAAGACCGGAACGCCGGTGCGGCCGCGGAAGTGCCCGAGGTACTGGCCCAGGGTGTGGAGGTGGAACGGCCAGCCGCGGCGCAGCGCGTCGTACTCGTCCTCCCAGTCGTCGCCGAGCAGACCGCTGTGGACGACGCGGAGCACGGTGCTGCCCTGCTCCCGGCCCTCGATCAGGTACTCGAACGCCATGAAGCGGCCGTCGTCGGCGGTGGCCGTGCGGGTGGCGAAGCGTCGGCCCGGCTCGTAGGCGGTGACCACCGCCTCTTCGCGGTGGCCGCCGGTCACCATCCCGGCGACACCGCCCTCGCGCGCTTCGACGTCGTTGCGCCCCATGAACCAGGAGTCGATCCCCGGCCCCGTGGCGATGGCCTCCCAGACCTCTTCCGGGCTCGCCGGCAGGGTCGTCGCCAGCTCGATCTCGAACGGATGGGTCATCTTCACGCGTCCTGTCCTGCGGTGGTGTGCGTCGTTGTGGTCCCCCCGGACTGCTGCGGATCCGGCTGCCCGCCCGGGTCCGTGGGCTGCGCGGCGGGGATCTGGTGGAGCCCGACCACCACGCGGTGGCTGCGGCCCCGTGGGGCGGACTCGTCGTGGTAGCGGCCGACGAGGTCCGCCACGGTCCGGGTCAGTTCGTCGGCGAACGCCGCGCGGTCGGCCGCGGACGCGAACCGCACCTCACTGTCGATGCCGAAGGTGGCGACCCGCTTGCGGGCCCGGGAGGCGCCGCTCAGCAGGGCCCCGACCTCCTGCACCAGCCGGGACCCCAGCGCCAGCAGCCAGTGGGCGGACAGCTGGTCCGGCGCGCGGGACGGATCCGGGCTGACGGCGCTCAGGGCGCTCGGGGAGATCACGTAGGAGGCGGCGGTGGCCTGGTAGATCCGCTCGGTGACGTTCCCCTTGCGGCGCTCCTCGGCGAGCTCGACCAGTCCGTGGCGCTCCAACTCCTTCAGGTGGTAGTTGACCTTCTGCCGGGGCAGCCCCAGCCGGGCCGCCAGCATGGCGGCCGAACCGGGCTCGGCGAGGGCGGCGAGGATTCCTGACCGTATGGGGTCCAGGGACGCCTCGGCCGCGGCGGGTTCTTCGATCACGGCGACATCCAGCACCGTTCCAGAATCCTACCGACAAAAAAATTTGTCAAGGAAAAACGAACTGTCGGCGTGTCCTCGCCCGGCGGGCCCACAGGAGCCCGCTCCCGCGCCCTCCCCCGTCGGGACCCGGGCCGCGCTCCGTACGCCGGCCCGGCCGCGCGGCGGAACGCGGGCCTCGCTCCGGACGACGACCTGGTTCACCGGTTTCAGGGATGTGCCGTCCCGCACCCCTTCGTGCCGGAGTGCCTACAATCGCCTGATGCACAAGGACAGCTCCCCCGACGTCGTAGTGGTCGCGCCCGATCCCGGCTGGACGGTCCAAGGCGAGGACCTCGCAGAAGAGTTGTACGGCCTGCTCCGGCCGCTCGCGCTCCATGTCGAGCACATCGGCAGCACGGCGGTCCCCGGCATGGCGGCCAAGCCCGTGCTCGACCTCCAGGTGAGCGTGCGCGAACTGGCGGAGGCCCAGGCGGCGTTCGCCGGACCGTTGGCCGAGCGGGGCTTCGTCCTCGCGCCGTATCGGCAGGACCACGTTCCCGCCGGCAGTGACGACGATCCGGCGCGCTGGACGAAGCGGCTGTGGACCCGTCAGGGCCATCAGGGGCTGGACGTCAACCTCCATGTCCGGCGGTCCGGTTCGCCGAACGAGCGACTGGCGCTGCTCTTCCGTGACTGGTTGCGGGCGCATCCCGAGGCGGTACCGGCCTACGCCCGCTTCAAGCAGGTGCTCGCGCAGGCCCTTCCGGACCTCGCCAGCTACGCCGACGTCAAGGACCCCGTGGTCGATCTCGTGGTCGCCGTCGCCGAGCCCTGGGCGCGGGCCACGGGGTGGCAGCCGTCCGCCACGACGACGGCTCGGCCCGCGGCCCACCGGCGCTGACTGCCTCCTCCCTACGGTTCGCTCGTCGCGGCCGTGCGGGCGGTCCAGGCGACCCACTGCGCCACCGCGTTGGTGGCGTAGCAGCCGGTGGGCAGGAAGAGGACGAGTTCGCAGGCGTACCGGCCCGGTGTGTCGGTGTCCTCGCCGGTCCGGTCGACGCGCACCCGGGTCTGCACGACCGTCGGGCGCAGGCCCTCGGTCCGGCGGACGGCCCCGTCGGTCCAGCGGTAGCGGGCGTAGGGCAGGGTCGGCGCCTGTTGGAGCAGGGACAGCACGTCGTCGCGGTGCGTGGCGAAGGCGTACGGGATGCCGTCGCGGTGGGTTTCGTCGAGCGGGTGCCGGTGGAGGTGCCGCAGCCGTGCCGTCAGTTGGTCGTTCCAGACGTACGAGGCGTGCGCGCACAGGTAGAAGGCCCTGACCCGGGGGTCGAGCGCGGCGAAGAACTCGGCGGCGGGTCCGGAGAAGTGGCGGGCGTGCTCGGCCTCCGAGGACTTGGAGTCCCGGACGAGGTCGAGTGCGGCCCGGTGGTCGTCCGCCAGCAGGGCCCGGCCGATGTGGTGGGTGGTCTTGGGGCCGCCGGCCACGCCGAAGCGCTGGGTGTCGTAGTAGTTGACGAAGAACAGGTCCCTGGTGCGTTCGCCGAGTCCGTCGAGGGCGGCGGCGAACGTGGGGCTCAGCCCGCGGACGGTGATCCGGAAGCCGTTGCCCTCCAGGTGTCCGGCGCGCAGGTCCTGTCGTCCGTAGCCGTGGGGGGTGAGGCTCATGGCGCGGTCGCCGGCGGCGTGGCGCGCGTTGAACTCGGCGATGCGGTCCGGGGAGAGGCCGCCGCGGCAGGCGAGGTGCTGTTCGGTGACGGCGTCCTCGTCCTTGAGTCCGGCCGCCGTCACGTCGGACGCGGGGACGCCGCAGACCTCGGCGATCCGGTCGATCGCCTCGAACGTGGTGTAGCCGCGCTTGCGCAACCTCAGGTACTGGTAGGGGGCGTCCGGTTCGTCCTGGACGGGCAGGACGAGGGTCTCCTGGACTATGAAGTCGGTGTGGCGGGCCTTGAGGACGGGGTGCTCCACGGTCACTTCGTGCCTTCCGTGCTGAGGGAACTGGCGGGATCCGGACGGTGCGTGCCGCCGCGCAGGAGGGAGACGCCGGTGGCGGCCAGGCAGAGGAAGAACAGGACGAGCAGGGCCGTGCGGTGGGATTCGGTGAGGCTCCGGGCGCCTGCGGACACCACGCTGAGCGGTGCGCCGATGTCGTCGGGGGACGGGGTCCTCGACGGCCCGTGGACGGCCACCAGGGCGAGCGAGAGGACCGTGCTGATCAGGTATCCGGCGCTCTGGAGCACCGAACGGACGCCGTTGGCGATGCCGCGCCGGTGCGGCGGCACCAGCGTCATGAGTTCGCCGGTGTTCGGCACGCCGAAGATGCCGGCGCCCGCGCCGGTGAGGAACAGCCCCAGCCCGATGAGGACCGTGGGCGCCGGCGGGCCGAGTGCGATCACCAGCAACGCGATGCCCAGTGCGGACGTCGCGGTGCCCGCGCTGGACAGCACGCGGGCCGGATGGCGGGCGGCCAGGCGTCCGGCCAGCGGGGCGGTGAGCATGGCGCCGACGGACATGAGCATGACCTGGAGGCCCGCGGCGAGGGCGTTCAGGTGCTCGACCGTCTGGAGGTAGAGGGACATCACCAGCACGACGGAGAAGTACGACACCGACGTCAGGAAGGCGGCCACCAGCGCTATCGTCCGCCGCCGGTCGTGGAAGAGCCACGGGTCCATCAGGGGGTACCGGCGACGGCTCTGCACCACGGGGAACACGAGCAGGGCGGACACCGACAGGGCGGCGCTGAGCAGCACGGTCGTGCTCGTCCATCCCCCCGTGCCGCTGCCGTCCCCGCGGCCGCTCCCGGTCAGTGCCAGCGCTCCACCGCCCAGGAACACCACGGACAGCAGGGCACCCGCCACGTCGAACCGTTCGGCGGAACCGTGGCCGTGGTCCGGGCGCAGGAGGGCGGCGGACCAGGCCAGGGCCGCCAGTCCGGCGCCTGCGCTGGTCCAGAAGACTCCCGACCAGCCCCAGGCCTGCGTCAGCAGTCCGCCCAGGAGAGGTCCGGCGGCCTGGGTGGCGGAGATCAGTATGGCGTTGATGCCGAGGGCCTTGGTCAGCCGCTCGGAAGGAAAGGCGTCCGCGAGCAGTGCGGTGGTGTTGGTGATCACCGCCGAGGCACCCACGCCCTGGAGGACCCGGCCGACGACGAGGATCCAGGCGTCCGGGGCCAGGGCACAGCCGATGCTGGCGACGGTGAACGCGGCAATGCCGGCCAGATAGAGCCGACGGCGTCCGAAGAGGTCCGCCAGGCGTCCCCAGACCAACAACAGGACGGTGCTGGCCAGGAGATATCCGACCATGATCCAGCTGGTCTGGGCGGCGGACGCCTCGAAGTGCCGGACGATGTCGGGCAGGGCCACGTCCAGGCCGCTGGTGTTGAGCCCGGTCAACAGGGCGGTGAACGAGGTCACGGAGAGCACCCGGCGGCCGTAGCCGATCGAGGGCGGGCTGGGGGCCGGGGCCGTGCGGACGGTGTCGTGGGGGCGGGTCAAGGAAGGGATCCCCGATCGGTCGCGGGACTGACGCGGTCAGTAGAGCAACCTGCGCGACGGCCTCTCAGTCACGCGCCGGCCCGGGGCCCGTACAGCCACCCGTTGCGCCGGGCCGCCGCGCGTCGTCGAGGGTGCGGTCGTCCGGGGGTGCCTCCTGGTGGCCGGAGCCGGTGTCGGCGGTGGGGTCGATGAAGTGCAGCAGGAGGGTGCGGCGGTCCTGGCGTGCGTCGGCGGAGACCGGGGTGACGGAGTGCCAGGAGTCGGCCGACCGGACCAGCAGCACCGAGGAGCCCTGGTGGGGCGCGACCTCGGTCGTGACGTCGTCGGGTGCGCACGAGCCGAGGATGCGCAGCGTGCCGCGCCAGTGGGCCGGCCACTGGGAGTTGAAGTACCAGAGCTGGGTGACCACCTTGTCGGCGCGGTCGGTGTGCGGTGCGATCCAGTAGCCGGGGCCGTAGCGGACCGCCCGGGCCTCGACGGCGCAGTGGTCGAGCCGACGGCCGGTCGCCTCGGCCACGGCGGCGCGGTACTCGGGTGCGGCCAGCTCGTCGACGAGCCGTCGCCACAGGGGCGTGAGGGCGTGGCGGCTGTCGGCGACCGGGCGGCCCTGGGTGATCAGGGGGAGGTTGCGCGTGCGGTAGGTCTTCTCCGCGCCGTGGCCCGTGCGCTCGGTCAGGTGGAAGCCTCGGGTGGGGAATTCGGCCTCCAGTCTGCGCGCCGTCTCGCCGGCGGCGGGGCCGTCACACAGGGTGTCGGGGATCTCCGCCCAGCGGTAGGGCCGCTCGGCCAGTTCCGCCCGTCGCAGCGCGGACAGGTCCAGGAGGCGGTCGGGGCTCCGGGACGGGGTGGCGTCGGGGGGTGACGGGACGTCAGGCATGGCTCCTCGTCTCCTGTTCCGGGGCCGGGGTGGCTCCGGGGGTGATCCGGGCGCCGAGGGAGCGGAGTTTGGCGGGGAGCCCGGCGTAGCCGCGGGCCAGGTGCTCCACGCCGTACAGCCGGTGCGGGGTGCCGGCGGCCAGGGCCGCGAGCAGCAGCGCGGCGGCGGCCCGCAGGTCGTTGCCCCGCAGCGGACCGGGCGCCGGATGCAGCGGGCCGGGGAGGATGCGCAGTTCCTGACCGTCCACCGTGAGGCGGGCGCCCATGGAGCGCAGTCCGTCGACGTAGCCGAACCGCCCCGCCCAGACGGTCTCCACGAGCGCCGAGGGCCCCGAGGCCGCGAGCAGGAGCAGGGCGAAGAGGGGTTGGGCGTCGCTGTACACCAGGTGGGAGGCGGCGATGACGCGGTCCGGTGCCAGGGGGCTGGTGGCGGGGCGGACGTGCAGCAGTGCGCCGTCCCAGGCGAGCGGGACGCCGATGGTCCCCAAGTGGTGCAGTTCCGGGGCGAGTCCGTCGCGCACCAGGTCCGGGCGGTCCAGCCGCAGGGTCAGGTTGCGGCGGAGCAGGGCGCTCGCGGTGATGAACGTGATGACTTCCATCAGGTCCGAGGGCAGGGTGACGGAGGTGGCGCGAAGGGGTCCGTCGGCGCCTTGGACCTCGATGGCCTCCGGTCGGACGTCCACCGCCACCCCGGCTCGCGCCAGCACCCGGGCCAGTTCCTGGGCGTCGGGCTTGGGGTAGGGGTGCCGCAGCACCGTGGTGCCCCGGGCGGTGGCCGCCGCGAGCAGTGCGGTCTTGGTGGCGCCCGAGTAGTGGGGGCCGGTGGGGAGGCCGCGGTGCGGGTCGGGCGTGGCGAAGTCGCGCAGGTCGATCACCGCGCCGCGCAGTCCGCGGGGGGCCGTCGCGGTCAGGCCGGCACCGTCGGTGGTGCAGCGCGCCCCGAAGCGTTCCAGCACCCGGGCGAGGTGTTCCACCGGTCGGCCGCCCCGGCTGCCGCCGCCGATCCGGCAGCCGCCGTGCGCTCCGGATTCCACTTGCCCGTGCCGGGCCAGCAGGACCGGGAGCAGGTAGGCGCCGCCGTGGACCCGGGCCGACCAGTCGGCCGGGACGCGGTGCCCGTTCAGCGGGGACGCGTCGATCCGCACCCGGTCCGCGGCCTCGTCGACGTCCACCCGGGCGCCGAGTCGGGTCAGCATGGCGGCCAGTGCCTGGCGATCGGTCAACTGCGGCGCGTTCTCCAGGCACCAGGGTTCCTCGGACAGGCACGCGGCGGCCATGGCGGGCACCATGAGGTGCTTGAATCCGGCCATCCGCAGCTCGCCGCCCCGGGGTGGACCGGCCTCGACGTCCCAGTACGGCTCGTGGTGGAACGGGGCGCCGGAGGGCGGCGAGGTCGCCGCAGCGGCGTCGGTGGTGTCTTGGCCGGTGGGCGGGGCGGGCGTCAGCTGGGGTTCCACATCTCCACCTGGCAGGTCATCCGGAAGTGCGGGGCGTGGGCGGACACGGGGGCGACCGCGTGCCAGGAGCGTTCCGAGCGGGCGAAGAGCACCGAACGGCCCCCGCCGGGGACCACGGTGGCGTACGGGTCGTCGGACAGGTCGGGTCCGCCGCGGACTTCGAACAGTCCGCCGTGCTCGTGCGCCCAGTCGTCGTTGAGGTAGAGGACGTGGGTGGCGCGCTTGCCTGGTTTGTCGGTGTGCGAGGAGATCCGGTCGCCGCCCTGGAAGACGAAGAGTCCGATGTCGAACGTGGTGTCGCTGACGTCGACGCCGATGGTCCGGGCCACCCAGTCGCGGTAGGCGTCCCCTTGGAAGTGTGCGACGAGCCGGTGCCACGCCTCGCCGACCTCGGCCAGGCCCGGCTCGGCGGCGCCGCGGTGGATCAGCGGCAGGACCGCCATCCGGTAGGTCTTGTCGCCGGCGCCGGTGCGCTCGGCGGGGTGCAGTGCGTCGGGCGGCGGCATCTGCTCCCGGAGCAGCCGGCAGGTCGCTGCCGGGATGACGGAGTGGGCCACCGCCCATGGGTACGGTTCGCCGTGTCGTTCCACCGGCGCGTGCAGGTCGAGCACGGGCGTGTCCTTCGGTCAGTCGTGCTGAACGGGCAGGGGCGGCGCCGCCTCCGCGGCCACCGGGGCGTCGGGCTCTTCGGGGGCCTGCGGCGTGCGGGCCCCGTACGACACTTCGGGGGTGCCCTCGGAACCGGGGGCACGGCTGCGCAGGATCTGCACTTCGGTGAAGGGCCGGCGTTGGTCGGCGGCGATGTCCCAGACGATCCGGGCGACCCGGTCCGGGTCCATCATGGCGCCGAAGTCCAGGGCGAGCCCGGTGTGGAAGTCGGGTACGGCCAGCCCGCCGGGGTTGACCAGCGTGACGCGGTTCTCCGGGTGCGCCGCGAGCAGTTCGGGCACCAGGTTGCGCACGAAGGTCGCCTGCGCGGCCTTCAACCCGCAGTACAGCGACTCCCGTTCGCGGCGCTTCCACGAGGACGAGGAAGCGACCGTGATCAGGTGGACGGGCCCGCCGGCGGCGGCGAGCAGGCGGCGGAGGAAGTTGACCGGGCCGGTGAACAGCAGCCGGGTCAGCTGCTCGACCTCGTCCTCGGTGGTGTCCGCGAGCGTCTTCTTCAAGAACGCCCCGGCGACCCAGAGCACGTAGCAGGGGGTCGGCAGCTCGACGGGGGTGTCCTGCACGCTGCGCGGATCGCACAGGTCCAGGTGGCGGGGCAGCAGGCCGTCGTCGGTGAGGGTCTCGGCGGTGCGTCCGTAGACGACGGTGCGCAGTCCGCGGTCGTGTGCGGCCAGGGCGAGCGCCCGGCCCAGGCCGTGGGTGCCGCCGATGACCGCGGCGCCTCGGAAGCGCTCCGGGACGGGTGGAGTGGCGGAGGTGGGTGGGCTCATGGGTGCTCCTGTGGCCGGCGGTCGGGGTGAGTGCGGACGGACGGGGAGCGCGTCGGAGGCTTTCGCTGCCTCGGGGAGGAGGCAAGGAGCTGGCCACTGCGGCAGGTGCCGGCCGGTGTACCGGTGTGCGGCGTTCTGGTTGTGTCGCGGCTGACCTTCTCCTTGCCTCCACCTTTGGGCAGGGAGCCGTCGCGCGGTGCTCCGGGGTCGGGTACGGCGTGCGGCGGGGGCTCGCCGGGCGGGGGTCTCGGGGCGGTCGGGCGGGGGGATCACGGCGGTCGGGCAGGAGGATCACAGTGGTCGGGCGGGGGAATCCGGGTGGTTGGGAGGGGGGATCAGGTCGGCCGGGTCGGAGCGTCAGGGTGGTTGGGCGGGGGACTCGGACGGAGCGCGGAGTGCGTGCGTGACGGCGGCGAGGTCTTCGGGGCGGGCGCCGGCCCGCAGCAGTGCGTCCCGCACGCTGCCGTGCCGCTGCCGCACCTCGGCCAGCCAGGTCCGCATGACCACGGCGGGGGTGTCGAGGTGGACGAGGTAGTCCTGGCGCGTCCAGCCGTGGGCCCGCCACTTGTCCGCGAAGCGGTCGACGAGCGGGCGCAACGCGGTGCCGCTGGCCGCGTAGTCCGCGACGATCCACTCGTCGGGCACTCCCGCCAGGGCCAGAACCGCGGCCACCACCACCGCCGTGCGGTCCTTGCCCAAGTGGCAGCAGACCAGGAACGGTTCGTCGGCGGCCTCGGCCAACGCACCGAACAGCGTGCGGACGGCTCCGGTGGCGCTGCTGAAGAGGATGGCGTGGTAGTAGCGCACGTAGTGCTCGGGGGTCGGCCGGGGGACGTGCACGAGGTCGCGCGGGTATCCCGCGAGTGGGGTGCGCGACCATCGCACGCCGCGTGCGAGGAGTGCCGTCGGGTCGCCCGAGCGTTCCGTCTCGCGCGCCGAACGGAGGTCGATCACGGTGCGCAGGCCGTGGTGAGCGGTCAGTTCGGCCGCGCGGTCCGGGTCCATGGTCGCGCCGGCGCCCGCTCGCCAGATACGACCGCCCGCGATCCCCACCGGTGCCACGGCGCGCAGGTTGACCGCATCGGACGCCGGTCGGGGCGGGTGCGGTGCGGGAGGCGGCGGGCTCATCGGGCGGGCGGGGCGCCAAGCGGCCGGTGACGGGCCGCGGTGCGGGTGGTGTGCATCAGAGGTGCCTTTCCCGGTGGGGCGGCCGGTCGTGCCCGGGGCGCCGGCCGTTGCGTACTGCGGACGGTCAGGGGTAGAGGAAGTCGCGGTTCGCGGGTCGGAAGGCGCGTCGACGGCCGAAGGCGGGGCCGGTCGGCGGCGCGGCGGACGCTGCTGCGGGGCGTCTGAGCAGTTGGCCGGCCGCCACGTACGCGGCCAGCTTGTGCGCCCACGCCTCGTGTCCGTCCTCCGCCGGGTGCCGTCCCTTCCATCCGGTGCCGGACGCCCTGAGCACGTCGGCCATGGAGCCGTCGGCGGCGCCGAAGCCGTAGAAGCGGGACCGGTCCACCATCTCCACCCCGGCGCTCTCGGCCAGCCCGCCCCGGCCGATGCTGTCGAAGGAGCCCTCGATGGCGTCGAAGAAGAGGTAGGGGATCCGGCACTGCTGCAAGAACGCCTGGAGAGACAGGATCTGCGTGAGCAACCGGGCCCCGCACTCGCGGTCGTGCCAGGCGAACTTCCGGTAGAGGTCCGTCAGTTGCTGGACGTCGGGGTGCTGTTGCGGCTGGTAGGGAATGACCTGCCGGAATGCGCCGTCCACGTAGAACTCCCGGCGCATGGCACCGGACCAGCCGACGACGACCAACAGCTGTCCGTCTTCGGCCGCTTCGCGGTGGGCGGCCAACCAGTCGATGGTCGTGCGGACGATCCGGTCGTTCGATCCGGAGATCACGGCGTCGTTCACCACGCGGTCGGCGTCCAGGAACTCCCCGATTCGCCCCGGCCAGGCGTTCTTCTCCCGGTAGTTCCGTAGTTCCGGATCCGGGTCCCGATCGTCCACCAATTCGGCGCCGTACGTCATGGAGCAGCCATTTGCGTAAATCAACATATGATTTACCCCCAGGTGCGCGGCACGGAAGCAACGTCAAAGTGGGCAGGCTTCCGCCGCGGTTCAGAATTGAAGCAGCCTTCCTCCGCATTCGGCAACCTGCCGCATATCCGTCCCGCGAACTTCGGCCATGTGACGGAAGGGGGGCCTGAGGGGCAAGTTATCGCGATCAATTACCGTCACGTCAGGGCATGGACGATGCCCGTGCGAGTACGGACCACACCGCCGAGTACGGAAAATCCTTCGGCTCAAAATTACCGAATGAAGGGGGGCTCGACGCGGGTAGGGAGACCCGCAGGTTTTCGCGCACTGTGCCCGCTCCGCCCGCTAGGCAAGGAAGCGCACATGACCGACGTATTACTCATCTGGCCGCCCCACGTGCCCAGTTACTTCAACGCCGGCCACCACAGCCCGCTGTACATGGTCGCCGGCCATCTGCGCCGCCGGCCGCAGCCGGGCCGGGTGGACACCTGCGAGGCCGGCACCCTCAGCATGAACTGGAAGGGCGTCGGCGACCTGCTCTACCAGGGCCGCTACGACGTCATCGCGGTGATGAACGACTTCGACGCGGTGGACGGCCTGGCCCGGTTCGCCGAATACGCGCGGGCCCTGTCCCCGCAGAGCCGACTCATCACGTTCGGCCGGCTCTCCAGCCTCAACCCCGGATTCTTCCGGCAGTTCGACCTGGACGCGGTCGTGCAGTCCGGGGACTACGAGTGCGGCGTCGCACACTACGTCAACGCGCTCGCGGCCGCCCGCCCGGAAAACGCCGGTGCGACGGGGCTGCCCGGTGTCGCGGTCCGGCACGGTGACCACTGGCGCGAGCCCGCCGGCCAGGGAGATCGACTGGCCCCCGAAGAGTGGTCCCTACCCGACGTCTCCGAAATTCCTTACCAGGATTACGACCGGTTCTACTCCCGGGACGAGCACAAATTCTGCGGCATCCCCTTCCGGCGCGAACTGGTCGTGCCGGCGGCCCGCGGCTGCCCGGTCGGCTGCGAATTCTGCGAGGTCCCGGACATCTTCGGTCTCCGCGAACGCCGGCTCCCCGTGGACACCGTGATCGACTACATCCGGGACAGCTACGCCCGTCACCCCTTCGAATACGTCGCCTTCTACGCCCCCACGTTCACCCTGGATCGACGGTGGGTCCATCAGCTGTGCGAGCGGTTCATCGAAGGCCCGGTGTCACCGCAATGGAAATGTGCGACCACGGTCCACCACCTGAGCGAGGAACTGGTCGCCCTGATGGGGCGGGCCGGTTGCGTCCGCATTTCGGTGGGGTTGGAAACCCTGGAGGAAGCGGGTCAGGGCGTACTGCCCCGCAACAAGCGGATCGAAGCGGAACGGTTCCGGTCGCTCGCACAGTGGTGCACCGGGGCCGGAATCGAACTCAACGCGTTCATCATCGTCGGACTGCCGGGCACCTCGATCCAGGGCGCCTCACGCACCATCGAACTCGCCCGCTCGCTCGGCGCCCGCATCCGCCCGACCATGTACACCCCGTACCACTCGATGACCGGCGAGATGACGACCCGTCAAGTCTCCCGATTCAACCGACAGTTGATCACGGATGACCGTTCCGTCGACGCCGCGGACGACGACCGGGGCGCCGGCCGGCAGCGCGCGGCGGACGCCCGGTACGCCCTCCTCTTCGGAGCGGAGGAGCGGCTCACCGACGTCCACGAACGCATCCCCAAACGGACTGCCCCTTGACCGGCCCGGAACCCCACGCCCCCACCGGCACGCACACGGTGAGCCTGCACGGCTTCCCCTTCCCGCTCGGCACCGAGACCCGCACCCTGACCTGGCAGCCCCGCGCACTGCGCCCCGGCGTCCTCAACCTCAAGAGCTGCGAGCTCCAACACCCCTGGAGCGAGGAGCTGGTGGGGCGCGAACTGGCCGCGCTCTCCCTGGCCGAGACCCTCGCCTACCCCGTCCAGGACCACGCCCTGGCGCAACTCGCCGCCTACCACGGACTCGACCGCACCCACATCCTGCTCACCGCCGGCTCCGACTACGGCATCGGTCTCGTCGTCGACGCCCTGGTCCGCCCGGTCGGCCGGCTGCTCCTCCAAGAACCCGCCTTCGAAGCCTGGCGGCACTACGCCCAACTGCGCCGCGTCCACGTGACGGGCGTCCCCGGCACCACCGGAACGCCGCCGGCGGCCGACCCCGCCCCCCTCCTCGACCTGCTGCGGTCCACCCCGCGGCCGGCCGTGGCCGCCGTCACCAATCCGGGCAGTCCCAGCGGCCTGCGGTACCCGCCGTCCGCGATGCGCCAACTCGCCCGGACCGCCCGGGAACACGGCCACCTGCTCGTGATCGACGAATGCTACGGGGACTTCGTCCACACCTCCCACGCACCGCTCGTCACGGAGTTCTCCAACGTCGTCGTGGTGCACTCCTACTCCAAGACCTTCGCCCTGGCCGGACTGCGCATCGCCGCCCTGCTGGCCCACCCCGTCCTGCGCGAACACCTCGGCCGCTTCCGCCCCGAGAACGCGGTCGGCGCCCCGGCCGTCGCCCTGCTGACGCGCCTGGTGCCGCAGGGCGACCGCTGGCGGGAGATCTGGCGAGACGTCCGCGCCATCCGGCAGGGCTTCGTCGACCACGTCCTGGCCGCCCACCCGGACTGGCGCGTGCTCGAACCAGGCGCCAACTTCGCCACGTTCTGGTCGCCGGATCCCGACACCGCCGATGCCGCCCGCGACCACCTCGCGGCGCACCGCATCCGCGTCCGCTCCCTGTCCGACGTCCCCGGGCTGCGCGGCTGCTTCCGGGTGTCCCTGGCGGACCGGCCGCAGATGCGACGCGTCGCCCGGCTCCTGGACGACGTCACCGACCGCGCGACTCCCCCGACCGCCGTCCCCCTCCCCGCACGGGAAGGCCCCCCGCCCGACGCCCGGCCCTCGTGACGGCCGCAACCGCCGGCCTCCGTCCCGCGACCGCCGTCACCACGGCGACGAGGCCCGGCCGGGCTGCGGGCGCGCCACGGCGCGGGCCGCCCGGCGGGCCCGGCCCGAGCGCCCCCGTTCCCGCACACCTGGAGGTGCCGCACCATGGCGCACATCCTCGGCCTGTCCTGCCGCAGCCACGATGCGGCGGTCGCCGCGGTCCGCGACGAGGAACTCGTCTTCGCCTCGCACTGCGAGCGGTACAGCCGACGCAAGAACGACCCCGCGCTGGCTCCTGCGGCACTGTCGGCGGCCCTCGCCCACCTGGACCGCGTCGACGACGTCGTGTACTACGAACGCCCCGTCCTCAAACGCACCCGGCAGCTGCGCTCCGGACAACTGGGCCTGGCCGCCGACCCGGTCGGACTGCGCGCGTACCTGCGGCGCTTCCCGCAACTGCGCCGAGCCCGGTTGCACGTCGTCGACCACCACCGCTCGCACGCCGCCGGCGGCTACTACACCTCCGGTCTGGCCGAGGCCGCCGTGGTGGTCGTGGACGGCATCGGGGAGTGGAACACCGTCTCCCTGTGGCACGGGCGCGGCGACCGCCTCGACCGGGTGGCCACCGTCAACTACCCGCACAGCATCGGCCTGTTGTACTCCGCCTTCACCCAACGCACGGGCTTCAAGCCCAACGAGGAGGAGTACATCATGATGGGTCTGGCCGCCTACGGGACGCCGGACCTCGCCGACCTGATCTGGCACGACTTCGTCGCACGCGACGACTGGCCGCACTTCCGGCTCACCCGCTCGGTGCACCGGGGCATCTCCGACTGGCGGCCCGAACTGACCGACCGGGCCACCCTCGCCGCCAGCGCCCAGGAAGTGACCGAACGGCTGCTGGACGGGCTGTTCGCCTGGGCGGCCAAGGAAACGGGCTCCCGCAACCTGGTCTACTCCGGTGGCGTCGCGCTCAACTGCGCCTACAACTCCCGCCTCGCCCGCACCGGCCTCTTCGACACCATCTGGATCATGCCCAGTCCCGGCGACGCCGGCAGCTCGGCCGGCTCGGCTCTGGCCCATCTCGGCCGGCACGTCCGGTGGCCGGGCCCGTACCTCGGCCACGACATCGGACGGGAACCGGACATCGAGGAGGCCCTCGCCTCGCTCGTCCGGGGCGAGGTGCTGGCCGTCGCCCACGGCCGGGCCGAATTCGGTCCCCGGGCGCTCGGCAACCGCAGTCTGCTCGCCGACCCCCGCCCGCCCACGGCCAAACGCCGGGTCAACGCGATCAAACGCCGCGAGCCGTTCCGGCCGTTCGCCCCCGTGGTACTGGAAGAACACGCCCACACGTACTTCGACCTGCCGGTACCGACCAGCCCCTACATGCAGTTCGTCGCGCGGGCCCACGATCCCGAGGCCCATCTGGCGGTCTGCCACGTCGACGGCACCAGCCGCGTGCAGACCGTGGACGCGGGCCAGAACCCCTTCCTCCACCAGCTGTTGCGGCGCTTTCACGAAGAGACCGGCTGTCCGATGCTGCTCAACACCAGCCTCAACATCAAAGGCGAACCCCTGGTCAACACCACGGAGGACGCCATCCGGTTCGGGAAGCTCCATGGCATCCGCGTCCTGTGAGGCGCCGCCGGGCCCGGCGCCCCGGCGGATCGTCGTACTCGGCAGTCCGGGCAGCGGCAAGACCACCTTCTGCCACCTCCTCGCCGCCTCGACCGGCCTCCCCCTCTACCACCTCGATGACCTCTACTGGTCCGCGGGCTGGTCCCGCCCCGGCGAAGCGGAGTGGGCCCGCCTCGTCCACGACCTGTGCGCCCTCCCCCGATGGATCGCCGACGGCAACTACGCCGGCAGCGCCGAACCGCGCGTCCAGGCAGCCGAGTTGGTGGTGCTGCTGGACCGTCACCCGCTCCTGTGCGCGGCGGCACTGGTGCGCCGCTCGTTGCGCCTGCGCCGCTCGGCGCCCGCTCCCCCGCCCCACGACGCACCGCGGGCGACGCCCGACGGCGGACGACCAAGCCGGCGGTCGACGCTGCCGAGCGCGCGGGAGTACGTGCCGCGCCGCCTGCGGAACACCGACGCGCCGCCCGTTCGCAGCGTCACCGCGCTGGTCCGCAAGGCACTGCTCTTCCGGCGCAGGGACCTCGTCGTCATCCACACCGCGCTGCTCCGCACCGGCGCTCCCCTACGCCGCTGCCGCACCCGGCGCCAGGCAGCGGCCCTGCTCGCCGCGTTCGCCCCGGCCCCACGACCGGCAACCGGCCGGGACCGCGCCCCCGTGCCGCCGGAGGGTCCACCGCCGAACGGCACCGCCCTCCTCCCCTGCACCTGCCCGGCCGCCGCCACGGCGACGCCCCCCTGGAGAAGCCTGTGAACACGCCACCCGACCGCCCGGAGCCCGCTCCCGGCCTCGCCGAGATCGCCGACGTCGTCACGCCGTTCGCCGTACGGGCGGCGGCCACCCTCCGGCTCGCCGACCACATCGCCGCCGGTCACACCCGGCTCCCCGACCTGGCCGAGGCGGCCGGCGCCGAGCCACGGGCCCTGTGCCGGCTGCTGCGCTTCCTCACCTGCCGCAACGTCTTCGCCGAGCCCGAACCCGGCAGCTACGCACTGACCGACCTGGCCGAGGAGTTGCGCTCGGACCACCCGGCGAACCTCCGGCAGTGGCTGGACGCCGACGAAGTGGCCGGCAGGCTCGACGCCACCTTCCCCCATCTGGTGGCGGCGGTCCGCTCCGGCACCTCCGTCTACGCGGAGGTCCACGGCGCGCCGTTCTGGGAGGACGTGGGGGCGTCCGCCGCCCGGACCGCCTCGTTCGACCGGCTGATGGCGCAGGTCGCCCAATCGACGAGGGGAATCGGCACCGCCTACGACTGGTCGGACGTGCGGCACGTGGTCGATGTCGGCGGGGGCACCGGTGCCCTGCTCCGCGAAGTCGTCGAAGCCCACCCGCACCTGCGCGGCACCGTCGCGGACCAGGCCGGTTCGGTGGCCGAGGCGCGCCGCTACCTGGCCGCGCACGGCCTGGACGACCGCGCGGACGCCGCGACCTGCGACATGTTCACCGCTCTCCCACCCGGCGGTGACGCCTACCTCCTCTCCCGCGTCCTGGCCGACTGGGACGACGAGCAGGCCGTGCGCATCCTGCGGACCTGCGTCGCCGCCCTGCCCGACCACGGCCGGGTGCTGGTGGCCGAACGCGTGCTCCCCGACCCGCCGGCACCCGACGCACCGGACGGCGAAGACCTCTCCGAGATCCGGCGACTGACCTCGCACGACCTGCGGATGCTGGTCCTCTTGGGCGGCCGGAAGCGGACCGCAGCCGACTACGCACACCTCGCCGCCCGGACCGGGCTGCGCCTGCGCACCTCGCACCGGCTCCCCGGCGGCGCCACCGTCATGGAGTTCCGCCGCGCGCCGCTCAACCAACGGGCCGACGCCGCCACCCCCGAGCCACCACGGCACACGCCCTCCGCTCAGTGACCTCGCGTCGCGACGCGCGGCTCCGCGGCCCGGCCCCCGGCCCGCCGGTCCGGGGCGGCGGCGCTCGGGTCCGCTACTTGGCCGGCTTGCCCGGCTGGTCGTGGGTCGAGCAGTGGATGCCGCCGCCGCCCGAGGCGATGGTGTCGATCTTCACCTGGACGACGTCGCGCTGGGGGAAGTGGTCCTGCAGGATGCCCTTCGCCCGGTCGTCGGCCTCGGCGTCGCCGAAGCGCGGCATGAACACGGCGCCGTTGGCGACGTAGAAGTTCGCGTAGGTGGAGACGAAGGCGTCGCCCCGGCCGGTGATCTTGTCGAGGTCCGGCTGGGGCAGGTCGACGACCTCCAGCGACTTGCCGCGCGCGTCGGTGGCGTCCTTGAGCACCGTGCGGGCCTGGTCGGCCGCGCGCGACCAGACGTCCGGCGGACTGTCCGGGAAGGCGCGGTCCACCAGGACCACACCGGGTGCGGTGAACCGGGCGATGCTGTCGACGTGCGCATCGGTGATGTCCTTGCCGCGCACCCCGGCCAGCCAGAGCACCTTCTCGATGCCGAGGCTGCTCTTGATGTCGGCCTCGATCTGGTCGCGGCTCCTGCCCGGGTTGCGGTTCTTGTTGACCACCGAGCTCTCGGTGATCAACAGCGTGCCCTCGCCGTCGGTCTCGAAGGAGCCGCCCTCGGCGACCAGCGGGGCCTTGGCACGCGGGATGTCGTACTTCTCCAGCAGGCGGCGGCCGACCTGGGCGTCGTTGCCGTGCTCCTGCTTGTTCCCCCAGCCGCTGAAGTTGAGGTCGACGCCCAGGAGGTGCCCGGAGTCCTCGACGAACAGCGGGACGGTGTCGCGCGCCCACAGGTCGTCCACCATCAGGGGGATCACCTCGACCTGGGAGCCACAGGCCCGCTGGGCCGCGTCCTGCTGCTCGGGGCGGGCCATCAGCACCACCGGCTCGTACTCCGCGACGGCACGGGCCACGCGCGCGATGTCCTCCCGGACGGACGGCAGTTGCTCGCCCCAGACCGACTCCAGGGCCGGCCAGGACATGAAGGTGCGGGTGTGGCTGTCCCACTCGGCGCCGAACCGTCGTCCCGACGTCTTCTGGGAGGGGGAGGGGGAGGCGGAGGCGCCGGGGGTCTCGCGCGGACCGCAGGCCGCCGCGCCGAGGGCGAGGACGCCGATGCCGGCGAAGGAGCGCAGGACCTTGCGGCGGGACAGGGGAGGAAGGGACACAGAGAACTCCGGCATTCCATTGGCGAGCCTGCATTCAGGAGGAATTCGGCCTGAATTTCGGCTTGTGCGGGTGAAGGGTATGCGACGGCCCGAACAATTTCGGGCAGGTCTGGACGGTGGCCGCCTACGGGACGGGTTGGTGCATCGTGGAGCAGTGGATTCCACCGCCGCCGCCCATGAGGCGGTCGACGTCCAGCTGGACCACCTGGCGGCCGGGGAACGCCTCGGCCAGCGTTCGGCGGGCCGCGGCGTCCGTCCGCGCGTCGCCGAACTGTGCGGTGACGACGGCACCGTTGACGAGGTGGAAGTTGAGGTACGAGTCCACGAACGTCGAGCTGCGCGAGCGCACGCGGTCCGGCCCGTCCACCCGGATGACCTGGAGGCGACGCCCCTTGGCGTCGGTCGCGGCGGAAAGGATGGCGTACTGCTCGCGCGCGTCCCTGGCCCAGACGTCGTTCCGGTCGTCCGGGGGGACCTGCACCAGGACGACACCGGGGCGGACGAAGCGCGAGGTGACGTCGATGTGGTTGTCGGTGATGTCCCGGCCGCGCACCCCGGGAACCCAGATCATCTGCTCGGCGCCGTACGCCGCCAGGACCGCCCTTTCGATGTCTTCCCGGCTCATGCCGCGATTGCGGTTCTTGTTCACCAGGCTGCTTTCGGTCGCCATCACCGTGCCGTCACCGTCGGTCTCGATCGAGCCGCCCTCTCCGACGAATTCGGCCTCGCTGAAGGCCATTCTGTTGAATTCGGCGACGGCCCAGGCCACCTCCGCGTCGTCGTGATGCGCCTGCTTGCGTCCCCATCCGTTGAAGTTGAGGCCGACGGCGTCGAGGGCGCCACGGCCGTCGCGCCGGAAGACGGCACAGGTGTCGCGCATCCAGAGGTCGTCCGTGGGGATCGAGTCGACGACGGTGACGCCGGGGCCGCAGGCGGCCGTCGCGTCCTCGGCGGTGACGTCGTCCGGCGCGCACATGATCACGGGCTCGTACGCCGCCACCGTGCGGGCGACCAGGGCGATGTCCTGTTGGACGCCTGCCAGGTGGCGCCCCCAGATGGACCGCCGCGACGGCCACGACATCCAGGTCCGCGCGTGGGGGACGTCGTCGGCCGGCACCCGCCAGCCGTGCGCACCGGCGTCACCGGCCTGGGCCCCGGGCGAGGGACGCGGCCCGAGGAGGGCGTCGAGCAGCCACTTGCCTACGGGGAGGTCGTTCATGGAGGGCTCCACATCGAATCCGTGAGTGCGGGCGATCGTTGGCCGCGGGTCCCGTGCGGACCGTGGGCGCAGCGGTCCCGTCGCCGCCGTCCGGAGACGGGCGCGTCGACGACGCGCACTGCGCGATCGGGTACGGCCGCACCACCTACGCCCGGGATGCCGTCGCGGCGGGGCGTAGCGCGTGAGTCCGGGCGCGTCAGAGACCCGGTATCACCATGTTTCCCACTGTGACACTGACTGGATTTTCAGTCAACTCCTCTGTCAGGTGCGTCCCCTTTTCGCGTCCATCCGGGGGTCAGCCCTGCGGGCTCCCGGCCAGCTCGCGTTCCAGCGCGGCGGCGACGTGCGCCCGGGCCTCGGCGGTGCCGAGCAAGCCGGCCAGCCAGCGTCCGCTCAGCCCCTCCACCAGGGAGGTCAGCCGGACCGCGGCGGCCCGCGAGTCGACCGTCGGGGGAATGCTTCCGTCGTCCTGCCCGTCCGCGATCAGCTCCGCGACGTCCACGAGCCACCGCTCGGTCAGCGACGCGAGCGTCGGCCGCAGCCCGTCCTCGAAGGTCGCGGCGGCCCGCACCTCGCCCCAGACGGCGGAGTTCTCCCGCACGGTGGTGTCGTCCTGGAACTCCGTCGCCAGGAGGGAGAGCAGCAGCTCACGGACCGGGGCGCCGCCGACCGCCGCGACGTCGGCGTAGCTCTCGGCCCGGTCGTTGACGTAGTCGAGGGCGCTGGTGACCAGTCCGGCACGGTCGCGGAAGTGGTAGTAGATCAGGGTCTTGGAGACGCCCGCCTCGGCGGCGACGTCCTCCACGCGCAGCCCGCGGACCCCGCGCAGGGCTATCACGCGGCAGGTTGCTTCCAGCAGCTTGGCTCGTCGGGTAGTCACGTGCGTACAGTAACCACCGGCGCGCCCCGAGGCGGCGGACGTGCCCGCCCCTACCGGCGCTCCAGTCGCGCCAACTCCGCGTCGACGGCATCCCGTACGAGCGCGCGGGCGTGCTCCAGGGGCAGGACGCCGCTGAGCCACCGCATGCTGAGCCCCTCCACCAGGCCCGTCAGCCGCTCGGCGGCGACGGTCAGGCCGGCGGCGGTGGCCAGCGGGCGCATCCGGCCGAGCAGTTCGGCGATCTCCTGGACCCAGATCAGCGTGGCCCTGGCCAAGTCCTCCCGCAGGTCGGGCTCGAAGATGGCGCTGGCGCGCAGCTCGCCCCACGCCGTGCTGTTCTCGCGCACCTCCGCGTCGTCCTGGAGCTCCAGGAGCAGGGCCTGTTCGAGTTCCTGCCGGGGGCCGAGGGCGGGGGCGTCCGGGGCGCGATCGGTGGTGTAACCGGCGGCGCGGTCGTTGATGAACTCCAAGGTCCGGCGCAGGATGCCGGCCCGGTCCTTGAAGTGGTAGTAGATGAGGGCGGTGGACACCCCGGCCTCCGCCGCCAGCTCCTCGACGCGCAGTCCGCGCACCCCGCGCCGGGCGATGACCCGCGCGGCCGCCTCCATGATCGCTGCTTTACGGTCACTCACGGTTACCCACCTTAGCCCTCTCCCCCGTCCTTCCGCCCCGAAATCCAGGTTGACTGGACTTTCAGTTAGCATCATGGCGCTCGGCCGTCGACCCGGCCCTCCCCGATCGGTCCTCGGCGGCCCACCTCCGCCGCTCCTTCCGAAAGAGCCACACCATGACGACCCACCGTCCGGGCGCGCTGCCCACCCCCGCGGCCCTGGCCGCCGACGATCCGGAGGAGATCGGCGGGTACCGGCTGCACGCCCGGCTCGGCTCGGGCGGCATGGGGCACGTGTACCTCGCGTACACACCGGGCGGCCGGCCGGTGGCGCTCAAGGCGGTGCGGCCGGAACTCGCCGGCGACCCCGAATTCCGCCACCGCTTCGTGCAGGAGGTGGCCAACGCCCGGCGGATCCACGGCCTGTACACCGCGCAGGTCGTGGACGCCGGCGTCGACGCCGTCACGCCGTGGCTGGCGACGGCCTACGTGCCCGCCCCCTCGCTGCACGAGGTGCTCCGCCGGCACGGTCCGCTCCCGGTGCAGACGGTGCTCCTCCTCGTGGCGGGCATCGCGGAGGCGCTGCAGTCGATCCACGGCGCCGGCGTGGTCCACCGCGACCTCAAGCCGGCCAATGTGCTCGTCGCCGCCGACGGCCCCCGGGTCATCGACTTCGGCATCGCGCGGGCCGCCGACGCCGTCGCCCTGACCAGCGCCGGTCTGCGGATCGGCACGCCCGCCTTCATGGCCCCCGAACAGGCCCTGGGGCGCACCGCCACCGCCGCCACCGACGTCTTCGCGCTCGGCGCGCTGGCGGTGTACGCCGCGAGCGGCGCGCCGCCCTTCGGCGACTGCCCCGAATCCGTGGCCCTGTACCGGGCGGTCCACGAGCCGCCCGACCTCGCCCGCGTACCGGTCGCACTGCGCGACCTCCTGGGGCGGTGCCTGGCGAAGGACCCCGCCGACCGTCCCACCACCAGCGCGGTGATCGAGGCCGTGCGGGCCCACCCCGCCGTGGGTGCGCAGGTGCGGTTCACCGAGGGGTGGCTGCCCACGGCCGTCCACACCGAACTCGTCCGCCACGGCGAACCGTCCCCGCCGGCCCGGGCACCCCACGCCCAGCCCACCGTCACGGCCACCTCCCCGTCCCTCCCACCGGTCGAGGGGCCGAGCCCCTCGGCGCCGGCCCCGCCGCGGCGCGGGCGACGCCTCGTCCGTCGGGTCGTACCGGCGGTGGTCGCCGCGCTGCTGCTCGGCGGCGGTGCGGTCTACTACTTCGACTACCCGCCCGAGGACGCCGCGTCGTCCGCCGGAACCGAGGAGTCGGAGGGCGCGCCCGAAGACGCCTACGGCCCGGGATACGCGGGCGTGGAACTGACCTCCCCCGATTCGGGCTACGAGTTCGACCTCCACAACGGCAAGGTCGTTCCGGATTCCAGCGTCGACTGGTACCTGTCGCGTTCGGCCACCGCCTTCGCGGTCCCCGCGGACAGTGACGCCTTCGTCGCCCCCGGAGACAGCCTGACCCTCGGCGACTGCCTCGCCGGGATCGACAGCGCCCCCGCGTCCGCGCTGAAGTTCGACGCGCTCGAAGACCAGCACCCCTTCTGCGTCCGCAGCCCCGACGGCCGGGAGGTCGCGATCGTGCGGCTGGTGGAGGCCGCCCCCGGGGGCGGTGCGGTGACGGTCTCCCTCAGTCAGTACCGCAACGACGGCTGAGCCCACCGCGCCCCTCCCCCTCGAAACGGCAGGTGCCCGGCACGCACCTCCGTGTTCGGGGAGACTCTTGCGCCCTTCCTTGACTGAATTTTCAGTCAGTGTCACTCTTCACGCGGAACGACGCCGCTCACCTGCCACGGAAGGCGGCGCAACGATGCACGGGCGCCGGGCCGGCGCCCACCCGTAGGACCCCGTGACACGCGCAGGATTCTTCGTCGAACTTCTTGACTGAATTTTCAGTTCGGGGCAAGATTCCCGCACATCGAAGGTCCACCCCGTGCTGGACCTCTCAACGCGCCCTGGTTCACCGGCAATCGCCTTGCTTCTGCCGCCCAGGCGCCCCGGCCTCGCACCCCGGCCTCCCGGCCTCCCCTCCTCCCGTCCGGAAAATCCGGAGAAGAGAGTTCCCATGAGCCTCCGCATGCCCGCTGAGTGGACCGCACACGAGCGCTGTCTGATGGCCTGGCCCACGCGGCCCGACCTGTGGGGCACCGTCCTGGACGCAGCCCAGCAGGAGTACGCCGACGTGGCGCGTGCCGTCGCCCGGTTCGAACCGGTGACCATGGTCGCGCCGCCCGGCCACGGCGACGGGGCCCGGGCCCTGTGCGGTCCGGGGATCGAGGTGCTCGAACTGCCCATGGACGACTCGTGGTTCAGGGACTCCGCACCGCTCTTCGTGCTCGGCCCCGACGGCCAACGGGCCGGCGTGGACTTCCGCTTCAACGCCTGGGGCGGCAAGCACCGACCGTTCGACGCCGACGACCGGATCAGCGGCCTGCTGCTCGGCGTGCTCGGTGACCCGTCCGTGCGCTCCGAGATGGTCCTGGAGGGCGGCGCCGTCACCGTGGACGGCGAGGGCACGCTCATCACCACCGAGCAGTGCCTGCTCCACCCGAACCGCAACCCGGGGATGACCCGGGCGGAGATCGAGGCCGAGCTGAGGGCCCGGCTCGGCGTCAGCAAGGTCATCTGGCTGCCGTACGGCGGTCTGCTGGACACCGAGACCGACGGCCACGTGGACGGCGTCTGCGCCTTCGTCGCCCCCGGCAAGGTCGTGGTGCAGCTGCCCGACGACCCGACGCACCCGGACCACGCACGGATGCGGGCCAACCGCGCGGTGCTGGCGGCCGCCACGGACGCCCGCGGGCGCCACCTGGAGGTCGTCGAACTGCCGCAGAGCGCGTTCGTCGAGGTCGCCGGTGCGCGGGTGGAGGTCGGGTACCTCAACTTCTATCTGGCGAACGGGGGCGTCGTCGTCCCGGTCGCCGGCCTGCCCCAGGACGCCGAGGCGCTGGCCGTCATCGCCGCGGCCTGCCCCGACCGCACGGTGGTGGGCGTACCGGCCCGGGTGATCGCCCACGGCGGGGGCGGGGTGCACTGCATCACCCAACAGGTTCCCGCCGTGGCGCCCGGGGCCTGAGCGCACAGCGCCCGCGCCGGCCCCGGGCCGTCCGTCGCCCGGACGGCCCAGGGCGGCCACCCTCGCCCCGACCCGCCGTGCAAGGAGAGGAACCGCATCGATGCCCGCACCTCCACCCCGCCCGAGGAGCCGCCCTCCCCGGTGGCGCGCCCTCGCAGCCGGGGCGCTGTCCGCC
The DNA here is from genome assembly GCF_039532155.1 of Streptomyces lunalinharesii. Lineage (NCBI taxonomy): Bacteria > Bacillati > Actinomycetota > Actinomycetes > Kitasatosporales > Streptomycetaceae > Streptomyces > Streptomyces lunalinharesii. The sequence continues at coordinate 14,446 of NZ_BAAARK010000029.1, read as the reverse complement.
CTCCTCCTGACGTCCGCCTGCGCGGGGCCGCCCCGTTCCGGCGCCGCCGGCACGAGCACGGACTTCCGGTTGTCCGCGCGCACCCCGGCCGCCAAGGGAGGGATCGACTCCTTCAGTTGGGCCCTGTACGCGGAACCGTCCACGCTCGACTACGTCTCCGCCTTCGACTACCCGCAGAACATGATCCTCTCCAACGTCTGCGAGAGCCTGATGCGGTGGACGCCCGGGCTCACCATGGCCCCCGGCCTGGCCCGGAAGGCGACCCATCCCGACCCGTTGACCTGGGTCTACGACCTGCGGCCCGGCGTGCGCTTCCACGACGGCGGCGTGCTGAGCGCCGACGACGTGGTCTTCAGCCTGAACCGGCAGCGGGACCCGGCCAACGGGTCGGCGTGGGCCTCGGTCTTCAAGAACGTCGCCGCCCTGACGAAGACCGGCCCGCTCCAGGTGACCGTGCGACTGGCGCGGCCCGACTCGCAGTTCCCGCAGTACATGGCCACCACGGCCGGAGTGGTGGCGAGCCGCTCGGGGGTACGGGCGGCGGGCCGGGACTACGGCACCTCCGGCAGCCTGGACTGCACGGGTCCGTTCCGGCTCGGGCCGTGGGACAAGGGCCAGTCCCTCGAACTGCGCCGCTTCGACGGCTACTGGGGCGCCCGGGCCAAGTCGGCGAAGGTGGTGTTCCGCTTCCTGCCCGACTCCGCCGCGCGGACCAAGGCGATGCTCGGCGGCGAGGTGGACGGCGGATACCTCATCCCCACCGAGAGCTACGCCGCACTGCGCTCCAGTGGTGTCGGCTCCCTCTTCTTCGGTGAGGGGCTGAGCACGGTCAACGTCAACGTGACGAACATGCACGGCCCGCTCGGCGACGTCCGGGTCCGTCGCGCGCTGTCCCTGGCGCTGGACCGACGTGGTTTCGTCAAGACCGGTCTGAGCGGGGCCGGGGCGGCCACCGGCTCCCTCACCACCAAGGCCGCCTGGGCCGCCGCCCCCGCACCGGTCAAACGCGCCGCCTTCGACGGACTGCCGCCGATCGAACGGAACGTCGCCGCGGCCCGCCGGCTCGTCGAGGAGGCGGGCGCCACCGGCAAGACGGTCACCCTCGCCACCAGTTCCATCGGCCAGGACGTGTCACTGCTGGCCACCGCGGTGCAGGCGGCCGGCACCCGGATCGGACTCGACGTCCGCCTGAAGACCGTCGCCCCCAACGCCTTCTCCGCGCTGTTCACCGACCCCGAGGCGCGCAAGGGGATCGACATGTTCCCGGAGACCTACTACGACTCCATCACCGATCCGCTGGACCTGCTGAGCAACTTCCAGACGGGCGCCTACCAGAACTACGCCGGCTACCACGACCGGGCCTACGACGCCCTGGTCGACCAGGCCCGGGCGACCGACGACCCGGCCCGACGCCTCGCCGTCGAGGCCCGGCTCCAGCGGAAGGCAGCCGGGGAGGTCCTGTGGATCCCCGTCGCCGAGTGGCCCACCGCCGTGTTCCTCAACAACCGGATCACCGGCGCACCCACCACCATCTCCTACCTCTACTACCCCTGGGCCGCCGACGTCGGGGCCGCGCGATGAACTTCGTGCGATTCGTCCTGCGACGCGTCGCGGAGATGGCCGCCACCCTGCTCGGCGCCTCCTTCGTGATCTTCGGCGCGATGTACCTGGCGCCCGGCAACCCCGCCAGCTTCCTGCTGTCGGGACGCTCCGCCTCGCCGGAGACCCTGCGCGCCATCAACGCCCAATACCACCTCGACGCCCCGTTCGCTGTCCGGTACGCCCGCTGGCTCGGCCAGTTGCTGCACGGCGACTTCGGCCGCTCGATCACCTACCGCACCGACGTGTCCCGGCTCCTCGCCGACCGGCTGCCGGCCACCCTGCTGCTGGTCTTCATGGCGCTCGTCCTGGTGCTGGTCGGAGGGCTCGTACTGGGCCGGATCGGTGCGGTCCGCGGCGGCGCCGTGGACGCCACGATCCTGATCACCACCGCGCTCGCCGTGGGCACGCCCTCCTTCGTCGCCGCGGTCCTGCTCCAGGGGCTGTTCGCGCTGCGGCTGCACTGGTTCCCCGCCGGTGGTACCGGCGAGGGCTTCGGGCAGTTGCTCTGGCACCTGACCCTGCCCGCGCTCGCCCTCGCGCTGTACCTCATCGGCATGCTGGCGCGCGTCACCCGCGGCGCCATGCTCGACGTCCTGGGCCAGGAACACGTCACCGTGGCGCTCAGCCGCGGCGTGCCGAAGCGCCGGGTCATCGGCCGCCACGTGTTCCGCAACGCGCTGGGCACGGTGCTCACCACCGGCGGCCTGATCGTCTCCACCCTGCTGGTGTGCACCGTCCTGGTCGAGTCCGCCTTCGGCGTCGGCGGCATCGGCCAGCTCCTCGAACTGTCCATCACCACGAAGGACTTCCCCACGGTGCAGGCCATCTCCCTGATCATGGTCGGGCTGTTCATGGCGGTGAACCTCGTGGTCGACCTCCTCCATCCGCTGGTCGACCCGCGCGTCACCTACCGCCCGGGGAGGTCGATCGGATGACCGCCGTCGTCCCCCTGCGCAGACCCGGTTTCGCCCGGATCCGCACCGCGGGCGCACCGCTGTACCTGCTCTGCCTGGCGTGCGTCGCCCTGCTCGTACTGGCGGCGCTGCTCGCGCCCTGGCTCGTTCCGGCCGATCCCAACGCGGTCGACCTGGGCAACGCGCTCGCCGGACCCTCGGTGGGCCACCCGTTCGGCATCGACGCCTCCGGCCGGGACACCCTCTCCCGCCTGCTCGTCGGAGCCCGCACCTCGCTGCTGGGACCGCTCGGGGTGGTCGCCTTCTCCACGCTGACCGGTGTCGTCGTCGGCGCACTCGCGGGATGGCGGGGCGGCTGGTGGGATTCGGTCCTCTCCCGCAGCACGGAACTGGTCTTCGCCTTCCCCGGGATGCTGCTCGCGATCCTGATCGTCTCCGTGTACGGCGAGGGGCTCATGGCACCCGTCCTCGCCCTCGCCGTCGCCTACCTCCCGTACGTCAGCCGGCTGACCCGGTCCCTGGTACTCGCCGAACGCGAACGTCCGCACGTCAGCGCGTCCTTGGTCCAGGGGCAGTCGGGCCTTGAGGTCTGCCTGCGACACGTCCTGCCGAACATCGCCCCCGTCGTCCTCGCCCAGTCCACCATCAACTTCGGTTACGCCCTGATCGACCTGGCCGGCCTGTCGTTCCTCGGCCTGGGCGTCCCGGCGCTCACTCCCGACTGGGGCCGGATGGTCTTCGACGGCCAGACCGCCGTCCAGGAGGGCTACCCCCTCTCGGCGATCCTGCCCTGCGCCGCGATCGTGCTGACCGTCGTCGCGTTCAACGTCGTCGGCGAACACTGGGCCGACCGGGTCGCCAGGAGGGACCGCTGATGCACGCCCCCGTTTCCCCTCCCCCGCTCGACACCGCTGCCGTCCTCGACATCCGGGGGCTGCGGCTGCGGCTGCCCCGCACTGCCCGGCCGGTGCTGGACGGCGTGGACCTCACCGTCACCGCCGGCGAGACCGTCGCCCTGGTCGGCGAGTCCGGCTCCGGCAAGACCCTCACCTCGCGCAGCGTCCTGCGCCTGCTGCCGCCGGGGGCCGTCGCGGAGGGCCGGATCACCGTGGCCGGTGCGGACGTGCTGACGCTGACGCCCCGGCAGCTCCGCACGCTGCGCGCCGGCACCGCGGCGATGATCTTCCAGGACCCCCGGGCCGCCATCAACCCGCTGCGCCGCATCGGCGACTTCCTCACCGAGAGCCTGCGCCTGAACGCCAAGACGCCCGCCGCCGCGGCCGAAGAACGCGCCGGCGCGATGCTCGAAGCCGTCGGTCTGCCTCCCGCACTCCTGCGGCGCTACCCGAGTCAGGTCTCCGGCGGCATGCTCCAACGCGTCATGATCGCGGCGGCGTTGATGGGGGAACCCGCCCTGCTCCTGGCCGACGAGGCCACCACCGCCCTCGACGTCGTCAGCCAGGCGGAGATCGTCGCCCTGCTCACGGACCTGCGTGCCCGGTTCGGCACCGGGCTGCTCTTCGTCACCCATGACCTCGGCCTGGCGGCGGCCATCAGCGACCGGGTGTGCGTCATGTACGCCGGCCGGATCGTCGAATCGGCCCCCGCCGGGGCCCTGTTCGCCCGGCCACGCCATCCGTACACGGCCGCGCTGCTCGCCGCCACCCCGCGCATCGACGCACCGCAGGGCCGACTCGACGCCATCGAGGGCCAACCTCCGGACCTGCGAACGCAGTTGAGCGGCTGCCCGTTCGCGCCGCGTTGCGCGTCCGCGACCGCCGTCTGCACCGAGCGGACGCCCGCCACGGGCGCGGTGCCGGGCGACCCCACCCACCTCGTCTCCTGTCACCACGGCGACCGGCTCGAAGGGAGCACCGGCCATGCCTGAGCCCGCTCTGGTCGTCAGCGGACTGTCCCGCTCCTACGGCACCGTCCGCGCGGTGGACGACGTGACGTTCGCCGTCCCCGCCGGCGGATCGCTCGGCATCGTCGGCGCGTCCGGTTCGGGCAAGACGACCACCGCCAGGATCGTCGTGGGCCTGGAACGCGCGGACGCCGGCGAGGTCGTGGTGCGCGGCCGGCGGCGCGGCGACCGGGTCCGCGGACGGGCCGCCCGCCTGGCGCGCGCCCGCGAGGTGCAGATGGTCTTCCAGGACCCCTTCCTCTCCCTCGACCCGAGGGTCAGCGTCGACGCGACGTTGCGGGAGACGCTCCGGCTCCACTTCCCCCGGGTCGACCGCTCCCGCCGCACGGCAGAACTCCTCGACCAGGTGGGACTCGGCGCCCGGGCTGCCGGGGCACTGCCCCGGCAGCTCTCCGGCGGCCAGCGGCAACGGGTCGCCATCGCGCGGGCGTTGGCGGTGGAGCCCGCCGTCCTCGTCCTGGACGAGGCCGTCGCCGCACTCGACGTCTCGGTGCAGGCACAGATCCTCAACCTGCTCGCCGACATCCGCGCGCAGACCGGCATCAGTTACCTGTTCATCACCCATGACCTCGGCGTGGTGCGCTGCGTCACGGACGACGTCGTCGTCATGCACCAAGGACGGATCGTCGAATCCGGCAGCACGACGCACGTCCTCGACTCCCCCCAACACCCCTATACCCAGCTGCTGTTGGACTCCGTCCCCCGCCCCGGGTGGGACCCCCGGGGCATCGCCACGGCCCGACGGACCCCGTAGCCGCACCGGCCCCGGAACGGATCCGTACGCCACTGATCCACCCGACTGATCGGAGAGCAGAGATGGACGACCGCTTTGCACGACGAACCCCCGTCAGCCGCACCCTCGCCAGAAGGAGCTTCCTGGCCGCCACCGGCCTCGCCGCGGCCGGCGCCGCCTGGTCGGCGACCGGCACCGGCAAGGCCCTGGCCACCGGCTCGGCACCCACCACGGCGCAGGGCTTCGCCGTACCGATCGACACCGTCGCCCACAGCAGGACCTGGATGGCCTGGCCCGACGGCACCGATGTCTGGGGGTCGAAACTCCCCGGCGTCCAGGCGAACATCGCCCTGATAGCCCGCACGATCGCGCAGTACGAACCCGTCACCCTGTGCGCCAACCCCGCCAGCGCACCGGCGGCCCGGAACGCCTGCGGCCCCTCCGTGACCGTTCTCGACTCGATCTCGGTCGACGACTGCTGGATGCGCGACAGCGGCCCCGTCTTCCGCACCGACGGCGCCGGCGGCCTGGACGCCGTCGGCACGAACTTCAACGGCTGGGGCGGCAAACAGCGCCACGCCCAGGACGCCTTGGTTGCCGAACGGATCGCGGCCCACCTCGAAGTGCCGTTCACCGCCGCCGGCTTCGTCGGCGAGGGCGGCGCGGTGGAGACCGACGGCGACGGCACGCTCATGGCCACCAGGAGCAGCCTCGTCAACACCAACCGCAACCCCGACCTGACCCGGGCGCAGGTCGAAAGCGCGCTGTGCGACGCCTACGGGGCCACCAAGGTGATCTGGTTCAACGGCGTGACCGGGCGCGACATCACCGACGACCACGTCGACGCCACCTCCCGGTTCCTGGCCGCCGCCTCCGGTCTGGTCCAGATGCCGCTCGCCACGGACACCGACGCCTGGTCACAGGACGCGCGCCAGCAGTACCGGATCCTCTCCACGGCCACCGACGCCCGCGGCAACCCGATCGCGGTCACCCCGCTCCAGGGCCCCGACTACGCGCTCATCCGCTCCACCGCCCCCACGTTCGTCGCGGCGTACGCCAACTACTACGTGTGCAACGGCGCCGTGATCTCCGCCCAGTTCGGCGACGCCCGCGCCGACGCCGCGGCCAAGGCGACGCTCCAACGGCTCTTCCCGGACCGCGTCGTCGAACAGCTCGACGTCGACGGCCTCGCCGCGGGCGGCGGCGGCATCCACTGCGTCACCCAGCAGGAACCACGCCCCTGACCCGCACCGGCGTCATCCCGTCCGGGGCGTGTCCTGGGCGCGGACGCGGAGCAGGGTGGCGACCCAACTGCGGTAGGGCCGCCACCCGTCGGCGACGTCGGCCAGTCGCGCGACGTCGGCGGCGGCCGGGGCGCCGAGCCCGTACGCGGCGGCGACGGCACGGTGGACGCGCGGTTCGTGGCGGGGAAAGACGTCGGGGTGTCCCGCGCCCCGGATGAGGACGAGTTCGGCGGAGAAGGGGCCGATGCCGGGCAGTGCCCGCAGTTCGGCGAGGGCGTGGTCGGCGGGCAGGGCGCGCAGGCGGGCCGCGTCGAGTTGCCCGTCGAGGGCGGCTTCGGCCAGCGAGTGCAACCGCTGGATCTTGACGTCGGTCAGACCAGGCACGTGGCGGACGGTGCGCAGCACGGCCGGGGTGGGGAACGCGTGCAGGGTCCGGCCCGCGAGGTGGACGCGGGGTCCGTGCCGGCGGGCGATGCCGGCCTTGATGGCAGCTGCCTGGGTCATGCGGATGCGGTTGCCGATGACGGCCCAGGCAGCGGCTTCGTAGGGCGAGTGGAAGCACACCGGGCGCAGCCCCGGGTGGTCCGCCATGAGGCCCGCCACCACCGGATCCGCGGCAAGGGCCGGGAACCCGGTGCCGTCGACGTCGAGGGAGAGGATGCGGGCGAGCTGCGCCCGTACGACCTGGTCGGCCGCGGCCCCGGCGGTCGCCGCCTCCGCCGGGGCGGGGGCGCCGGGGTCCACGGTGCACTCGGCCCGCACCATGCCGGGGCCGCCGCCCGTTCCCGGGTCCTGCCGGACGGTGGCCGCGACCACGGAGGTCCCGTCGTCGGCGGGGAACGCCAGGCGGAGGAGCTCGTCCGCGGCGCGCTGGTGACTCGCGGGGGTGAAGCACTCCAGGAATCGGCTGCTGGCGGCGAGCGAGAAGGGCCCGGCCGGGGCGAAGGAGACGGCGGTCACGGTCGGGGCTACGAAGTCGGGGCCGTCGAGGGTGACGGACATACGGATCCCTCCTGATGTCAATATTTTGACATCAGGAGCCTAAGGCGCCACTCCAGACATGTCAAAACACTGACATGTCTGGTGAACCGAGCCGGCCGACCCGCTCACCGCACGAAGGACGCCACCCACCCTGCGGGCCCCGTGCACGCGGGTGCGCGGGGCCCGGTTCCGGGTCGTGCGGGTCAGTGCCGGACGGCCGACGGCTTGGGCAGGGTGCAGCCCGAGGCGTTCAGGTCCAGCTTGTTGCCGGCGCCGAAGCACTTGGTGATGAAGTAGGTCTCCTGCGCGTAGCCGATGCCGTCGTGGACGGTGACGTTGCCGTTCTCATCGACCTCGCACGGGTTGTTGAGGGTGCAGCGCTCACCGTTCTCGTTGATGGTGTTGTTGATGGCGGTGACCTTGCCGGTGGCGTTGTCGACCACCGGCGAGCCGGACGTGCCGCCGATCACCTTGCACTCCGGGGTGTAGCGGACCGAGTCCTTCCAAGTCCAGTCACCCTCCTTGACGGTGGGTGCGAACCCATCGATGCCGCAGGTGTAGGTCTTCTTCCAGTAGCCGGAGACGACGCTGATCCCGGCACCCTTGGTCGGGTGGTCGGCGGACAGCTCCAGCGCCTTGATGCCGTACTTCTGCTCGATCTGCGCGTACGTCGAGCTGGTCTGATACAGCGTCACATCGGTGTCGGTCATCGTCGAGTAGGCGACCTTGGTGGCCCGGAGCGTGCCGAGGTTGCCGGCTGACTTGTCCAGGACGGTGAAGCTGCGGCTGGAGGGCTGGTCGACTATCACCTGCCCCGCCGACGGCATCCCGCTTTCCAGGCAGTGCCCGTTGGTCATCACCAGCGCGGGGTCGTTCGGCTGCGAGGCGGGCATCTTGACGATCGACCCGGAGCAGTCGTCCAGCGCCACCGTGCCGGCGAAGTCGACGGCCTTGGTGCGCGGGGGCTTCGGCTTGTGGTGCGCCGGGGCGGGGGCGGGGGCGGCGCCCGCCGGGGCGGCGGTGGCCAGCAGGGCGGCGGCTCCCATGACGGCGGTGGCCAGGGTGCCGACGAGAGGTCGAGACATGTGGGGTCCTCTCAACTCTGTGTACCGGCGCGGCAGGACGCGGGTTCCCGTCCACCACCGCCGGATTTGTCATGCGCATTCTGTGCCGTAGTGCGCCCCGCGGCAATGAAATTCGGCGAACGAGGAGAAATTGATGCGGAGATCACGAAGGGTTGCCTGCACACCGGAGTGCGTGCGCGACGACACCGGGCCGGCCGCGCACTCCCGTTGAACCTTCGATGCCGGCACCCCCACCCCCACCGGCCTGACGCTCCGTCACCCAAGTCCTCAGGCACGGGTGAAGCGGCCCCCGCGCGGCCAGAACGCGCCCGAGGCGGGCGTCTTCCAGGCACACTGCCGGCGGACGCCGCGTAGCCGGACGGGCGCGGACTCGGCTAGGCCGGCTGCCCGGCGGCCCGCCCCCAGGTGTCCGGGCTCCACAGTCCGGACCGGTTCAGCGACTGCGGGCAGTGCAGGTAGACCTCGTCGACGTCGAGGAGCAGGGCGAGCCGCGGCCGCTGCCCCTTGACCGCCATGTCGGCGAAGAAGGGGGCGTCGGTGAGGATGCGCGCGCGGCCGTTGACGCGGAGCACGTCCTTCGCGCCCGGTATGAGGAACAACAGACCGGCACGCGGGTTCGCCAGGACGTTGTGGAAACTGTCTCCGCGGCGGTTGCCCGGCCAGTCCGGCAGGGCCAGCGTGCGGGCGTCGACGACGTGCGCGAAGCCGGGGCCGTCACCGCGCGGCGACACGTCGCAGTTGCCGTGGGCGTCCGCCGTGGCGAGCAGGCAGAACGGCGAACGGGCGAGCAACTCCCGGTCCCGGTCGTCCAGTTGGTCGTGCACCTTGTCGATCACCGCGGGGTGCGGCTCGCCGAGGATCTCGCGCAGCCGCTCCGGGGAACGCAGCTCCACCAGCCCGTCGCCGCCCCCTTGGGCCGTGCGGGATTCCAGGGCGTGCGTGACGTGCGGCAAAGCCGGCTCCTCAGGTCGTACGTGATGCTCCAACGACGACTGCGGGACACCGCCGGAGGGGGTTGCCGCACCCACCCTAACCGACAGCAATTAGGTTAGCCTCACCTTATGACCCGTCGGCCGATGCGGCTAGGCGGCGATGACTGCGACCCCGGTCCGACCGCCGTCGACGTCCACGACGGTTCCGTGCACGAAGGCCGCCTCGTCGCTGGCCAGCCAGACCGCGGCGTGGGCGACGGCGTCCGGGGTGCCGACGCCGCCGGCCGGGGTCCCCTTCATCATGACCTCGCCCGGATGGGGTGCGCCGCCGGCCGGGGCCGGGGACAGGATGACGCCCGGCGAGACGGCGTTCACCCGCACGCCCATCGGGCCGAACTCCGCGGCCCAGGCCCGGGTGAGCGTCTCCATCGCCCCCTTGGTGGAGCTGTAGAGCGCGCCACTGGGCACGGCCAGCCGCGCGATCCACGAACCGAGGTTGATGATCGCCCCGCCGCCGGACTCCGCCATGCCCGGGACGACGGCCGCGGTGAGGAAGAACGGCGCCTTCACGTTCACCGCGTAGACCCGCTCGAACGTGGCCTCGTCGGTGGCGAGGGTGGGCGGGGCCGGGTAGACGCCGGCGTTGTTCACCAGGACGTCGAGTCGCCCGCCCAACGTCTCGCGGGCCCGGTCGGCCAGGTCCCGGGACGCCGCCGCGCTGCCGTCGAGGTCCGCCGCCAGGAAGTCGGCCCGACCGCCGGCCGCCCGGATGCCTTCGACGACCCGCGTCCCGCGTTCCCGGTTGCGCCCGGACACGAGGACGTGGGCGCCCTCGGCGGCGAACGCTTCGGCGATCGCCCGGCCGATGTTGCTGGTCGACCCCGTGACCAGCGCGGTCTTGTTCCGCAGTCGCTCACCCATGATGTGTTCTCCCTTGCCCTTCGGTGTGCGGACCACTGTGCGCCGCGAAAAATGGACCAGCAAGTCCAGACTGGCCCCAACGGGGCTCCGCACGCGGCGGCTTGAGTCCCGTGCATAAAGTGGACCTGACGGTCCAGTGAGGTGGAGAGGGAGACGGCACGATGACGGACGCACCGACCGCGAAGGGGCGCGCCACACGGGCCCGCATCGTCGAGGGGGCCGCGGAGGTACTGCGCGAACAGGGCGTCGCCCACACCACGCTCGACGACATCCGCGGCCGCACCGGTACGAGCAAGAGCCAGCTCTTCCACTACTTCCCCGCCGGCAAGGACGAACTGCTCCTGGCGGTGGCGCAGTTCGAAGCGGACCGCGTCCTGGAGGACCAGCAGCCGCACCTGGGACGACTGGACTCGTGGGAGTCCTGGCACCGGTGGCGCGACGCGGTGGTGGAACGCTACGAACGCCAGGGCGACCACTGCCCGTTGGGGACCCTGTTCCTCCAGGTCGGTCGGTCCAGCCCCGGAGCCCGGGCGATCGTGACGGAGCTGATGCGCCAATGGCAACGGCACCTCGCCAGCGGCATCCGCGCCCTGCGGACCAACGGACTGGTGGCGTCGGCCCTGGACGTGGACCGGACGGCCGCCGCGCTGCTGGCGGGCGTCCAAGGAGGAGTGACGATCATGATGTCCACGGGCGACTCCACCCACCTCAAGGCGGCGCTCGACACCGGCATCGAGCACCTCCGCACCGCCGCGGGCGAGCCGGCACGGACGTGACGACCGTCCGCCGGCCGGCCGCGGGCCGCCGGCGGACGGTGGCCGGTCCGACGGTTACCCGGCCGCGGCGACTTCGTTGCTGTGGATGTGCGAACCCTTCGATTCCTCATGGCACTGGCCCTGGCGGCGCTGGCCGCCGGTACCGCCGTCGGCGCCGGTCACGCCGCCCCCGCCCGGCCCGACAGCAGGACCGGCACGCCGGCGGACCGCGGACCGCTCCGCTGCCCCCAGTGGTTCCGGGAACCCCACTGCGTGGAACTCCTGGGCGGACCGTACGAGGGCTGCCCCTGCAACAGGGACCGGCCGCCGTGGCTGCCACGGGGTCCGCAGTCCCGCTGACGGACCGTCGGCACCCGTGACCGCGCCGGCCCGCCCGCCCGCCGCGCCGCCCACGCCGTGCGGTCGAGGTGTCGGATGCTCACTGTCGTTCCCTCACATCCCGGGTCTGCGGGGCACAGGCAGGCACGCCACGCGTTCGCGCGTCGTTCCAGTATGCGGCGGGACGCCCTTCGGTGCCCGACACGGTTCGGCGTCACTCGACCGGGCCAGGGCCCGAGGGTTTGGCAGCGCCCGTCGAGTCCGCTGCGCAGGCCCCGGAACAGCGCGCCGGACGGCCCTCGCTGCACCGCTCCGGCGCGCGCATTCGATGGTGACCCCCGGGGGCCTCGGGTAGCGTTGCGGCCATAGGTGAATAAAGAGCTGTTCAAACCGGAGGATTTGAGGGTCGGGCGATTCCCCTAAAAGGGGACGCCGAGCCGAGAACCCGAATTTCCCGTCCCACCCGCGGTCGGCGCGAAGGGAGGTGCCGAATTCTTCCGGTCCGACGTGCCTGATGCGTCGGTCACCATCGGACCGGCTCAGGATCGCACTTCGGGGCACGGTCCTCCGCGCGCTTTCCGCGCACGGGGCACGAGACGGGTCGGTCGCCCTCCGGTCTCGATCGACGCAGCTCAGGCTGCTGGAACAGCTCGGTCGACACACTCATCGCCGCCGGAAGCACCCGGTCCGAGCACGCCGAAGCTTCTCCGGCACTGCGGCACCTCATGGGTCGTTGCCGACCGCACTCCTGGTGAGTCGGTTTCCGCCGACAAAAGCAGGTCATGAGGCGCTCAAGGAGCTCACATGGTGAACGAATCCACCGACGGCCTGTCCGGCGGCACCGGTGAAAACGACATATCCCGGACGGGCAGCGGGGAATCCGTGGCCGGCCTGGAACGGGCCTTCGCGGAATTGCTGGCCAAGGTGATGACGCGCACCGAACCGATTCCGGCCGACGGTCATTTCTTCGCCGATCTCGGCGCGGACTCCATGGTGATGGCCCATTTCTGCGCCCGGGTCAGAAAGCGGGCGGACCTGCCGTCGGTGTCGATGAAGGACGTCTACCAGCATCCGACCGTCCGGAGCCTGGCGGCGGCGCTGGGCGCGAACGCCCCCGTGACCTCGGCTCCCGCGCCGCGCACCGCACCGGTACCGACCGAAGCGCCGCTGCCGGGCAGCACCGTGCGCTACGTGCTGTGCGGGGCCCTGCAGTTGCTGTTCTTCTTCGGCTACTCCTACGTCCTGGTGCTCACCACCACCCGCGGCTACCAGTGGGTGTCCCGTGGATCCGGTCCCTTCGCCCTCTACGGACGGGCGGTCGTCTTCGGCGCCGCCGAGTTCCTCGGCCTGTGCGCCTTTCCGGTCGTGGCCAAGTGGCTCCTCATCGGACGGTGGACGGCCCGCGAGTTCCCGGTCTGGGGGCTGACGTACCTGCGCTTCTGGATCGTGAAGGTGTTGGTGCACGCCAACCCTGTCGTGCTGTTCGTCGGCAGTCCGGTGTACGTGCTCTACCTGCGGGCGCTGGGAGCCCGGATCGGCAGGCACGTCACGATCCTCTCCCGCTCCGTCCCCGTCTGCACGGACCTGTTGACCGTCGGCACCGGGTCGGTGATCCGCAAGGACGCGTTCCTCCTCTGCTACCGGGCCCATGCCGGACGGATCCAGACCGGGCCGGTCACCCTCGGCCGGGACGTGTTCGTCGGCGAGCACACCGTTCTCGACGTGCACACCGCCATGGGGGACGGCGCGCAGCTCGGGCACGCCTCCGCCCTGCAACCCGGTGAGGCGGTACCGGCCGGCCAGCACTGGCACGGCTCTCCCGCGCAGCCGACGGAGGTGGAGTACCTGCGGGTGGCGCCGGCCCGGTGCGGCACGGGGCGGCGCGCGCTCTTCGCCGCGGCCGGCCTCGCCAGGTCGCTGTTGGTCGTCCTGCCGTTGACCGTGTTGGTCCTGGCCGTCCTGTGGGCCAAGGTCCCGGTGTTGGGGGACGCGGGGAAGCTGAGCGGACTGGAGTTCTCGTCGGCGGCGTTCTACCTGAACGCGCTGGTCCTCTCCCTGGTGCTGTTCTTCGGCTTCGTCGTCGTGGGACTGGCCGTGGTGTGCACCGCTCCGCGACTGATGCGTCGAGCGGTCGAACCCGGGGTGGTCTACCCGCTGTACGGCTTCCGCTACGCCACGCACCGCTCGATCGCGCGGCTGACCAACGTCAAGTTCTTCACCTGGCTGTTCGGTGACAGTTCCTACATCGTCCACTACCTGCAACGGTTGGGGTACGACCTCTCCCCCGTCGAGCAGACCGGCTCGAACTTCGGCAGCGGCGTGCAGCACGAGTCGCCGTTCCTGAGTTCCATCGGGAGCGGCACGATGGTCGCCGACGGCCTGTCCCTGGTCAACGCGGAGTTCTCCAGCACGTCCTTCAGCGTCGCCCGCACGACGATCGGGAAGCACAACTTCCTCGGCAACCACATCGCCTATCCGGCGGGCGGGCGCACCGGCGACAACTGCCTGCTGGCGACCAAGGTGATGGTGCCGCTGGACGGGGAGGTCCGCCAGGGCGTGGGCCTGCTGGGCTCACCGAGCTTCGAGATTCCGCGGTCGGTGGAGCGCGACAGCCGCTTCGACCACCTGCGCAGCGGCGACGAACTGCACCGACGACTGGCCGCCAAGAACCGCTACAACCTCCGCACCATCGCCCTGATCCTGGTCGTCCGCTGGCTGTACTTCCTCGGGTTGGTGCTGTTGAGCCTGGCGACCACCACCCGGGACGACGCGGTCGGGCACCTGTTGGACGCCGGGTTCCTGGTGTTCGTGATGGCCTTCACCGCCGGGTACTACGCCTTCGTGGAGCGGTACACGCTGCGGTTCCGCCCGTTGCAGCCGCAGGTGCGGTCCATCTACGACCCGTACTTCTGGCACCACGAGCGGCTGTGGAAGGTCCCCGACACCCACTTCAACGCCTTCAACGGCACCCCGTTCAAGAACCTCGTCTGGCGCCTGCACGGCGTCCGCCTCGGAC
>NZ_BAAARK010000028.1:0-97920 GCF_039532155.1 Streptomyces lunalinharesii | reverse complement strand
TGCAATTGTCTTCCTAAGACCGCTTGGCCTCCGACTTCCGCCCCACCACCCCACTTCCTCTCCCCCGCTCCCCCGCTCGCCCTACTCCTCCACCACCAACGCCGGCGTGGCGCGGGTGAGGATCTCGCCGCGGAAGAAGGCCGGGCTGCGGCGTTGCATCACGAGCATGAGTACGACGCCGAGGAGCAGCAGTCCGACGCCGATGATGAACACCGAGCCGATGCCGAAGACCGAACTGCCCGATCCGTAGGCCGGGTTCCACATGTCGATGAGCGTCTTGGTGAAGACCGCGGCCAGCAGCAGCCCGCCGAGCAGCGGGAAGACGCCCTTGAGGAAGAGGTCGCGGACGGAGTTGCGCAGTTCGCGGCGGAAGTACCAGGCGCAGGCGAAGGCCGTGATCGAGTAGTAGAAGCAGATCATGAGGCCCAGCGCGTAGATGGTGTCGATCAGCACGTTCTCGCTGATGAAGCTCATCACGGCGTAGAAGACGCCGGTGGCGACGCCGGCGGCGATGGTGGCCTTGCCCGGGGAGCGGAACCGCGGGTGGATCTTGGCGAAGGAGGCCGGCAGCGCCTCGTAGGTGCTC
Organism: Streptomyces lunalinharesii; assembly: GCF_039532155.1. Lineage (NCBI taxonomy): Bacteria > Bacillati > Actinomycetota > Actinomycetes > Kitasatosporales > Streptomycetaceae > Streptomyces > Streptomyces lunalinharesii. The sequence continues at coordinate 97,334 of NZ_BAAARK010000028.1, read as the reverse complement.
ATCGCCAGGACGGTGCGGGCCACCGGGATGAAGGTGGTCTGGAGGCTGGCGGCGGCCGAGGCGAGGACCGCGACGAAGAGCAGTACGCCGAGTGCGGTGCCCATGACGGGGTTGGCGAGGGTGGCGAAGACGTTGTCGGCGGTGTGCGGGTTGCCGAGGCCCAGGCCCTTGCTGCCGACGCCGGCGAACATCTGGGAGCCGACGGCGGTGAGCAGGTAGGAGCCGATCAGCACGAGCATCGCGAGCAGGGCGGCGCGGCCGGGCGTCTTCTCGCTGCCGGCGGTCTCCTCGTTCACGGTCAGGCAGGTGTCCCAGCCCCAGAACATGAAGATCGAGAGGGAGAGTCCGGCGGTGAAGGAGGAGAAGGACTTGACCGCGAAGGGGTCGAGCCAGGTCCAGGAGAAGTGCAGGGAGCCGGCGAAGTCACCGGAGCGCGCCTTGACGACGGCCATCGCCACGAAGACGGCGAGGACGGCGAGTTGGAGGCCGACGAGGGTGTACTGGACGCCCTTGGTCGCGGTCATCCCGCGGTAGCTGATGGCGGTGGCGACGGCGATGAAGGCCAGGCACGTCAGGACGTGGGCGATCCGGTTGTGGTCCAGGGCGGCGATGGTGGGTGAGCCGGTGAGTTCGCCGAGCAGCAGGTAGAAGAAGGAGGTGGCGACGCCGGCGAGGTTGGAGAGCACGATGATCGTCGCGATCACCAGACCCCAGCCGCACATCCAGCCGACCCGCGGCCCGAATGCCTTGACGGTCCAGGTGAAGGAGGTTCCGCAGTCGGGGACGGCCTTGTTCAGCTCGCGGTAGGCGAAGGCGACCAGCAGCATCGGCAGGAAGCCGGCCAGGAAGACGGCGGGCATCTGCACGCCGACCTCGCCGACCGTGGGGCCGAGCGTGGAGGTGAGGCAGTAGACGGGCGCGACGGTGGAGATGCCGATCACTGCGCTGCCGAGCAGGCCGACGGAGTTGCCGCTGAGGCCCTTGCTCCGGGTGTCGCCGGAGCCGCTCTGACTGTTACTGCCGGTAGCCGTGACGCTCGTTACCGTGTCTCCGGTCTGGGGCCGGGGGTCAACCTGAACCATGAACAGGACGTTAAGCGCTGCTGTTTTCGTATCCGGAAGATCATCCTCCGGGTCCCCGCCCTTCACTCCGCAGGAAAATTTGATGCACTAGGCATCCATTCACAAGAAAAATTTGAGTTGAACCTTGGACTTCACGGGCGCGACTGAAGTCTTCCGCATTGCGAGAACCGCAGCACTGTCCGTTTTGTACCGGTTCTAAATTTTCCCGTCCGAATTTCGAACGTCACATTCCCGCCATGCGAACACCCGACGCGTCCACACCGTCGGCACCCCTCCTCCCCTGCTCCCCTGCTCCCCCGCTCCCCCCGCTCCCCTGCTCCCCTGCTCCCCGCCTCACCCCGGCCAGACGATCGCCTGGAGCTCGCTGTAGGCGTGCAGGGCGTACGACCCCACGTCGCGCCCCACCCCGCTGCGCTTGAAGCCGCCGAACGGCGCCTCCATGTTCCGGCCGACCGTGTTGATGCCGACCCCACCGGCCCGCAGCCGGCCCGCCACCCGGAAGGCCCGGGCCACGTCGCCGGACCACACGTAGTCCAGCAGCCCGTAGTCGCTGTCGTTGGCCAGCGCGACGCCCTCCTCCTCGTCGTCGAAGGGCACCACCGTCACCACCGGCCCGAAGATCTCCTCGCGGACCGCCCGCATCGTGGGGGTGCAGTCGGCGAAGAGCGTCGGCGCCACGTAGAAGCCGCGCGCCGGTGTCGGGCGCTCGCCCCCGGTCACCAGGCGGGCCCCCTCCTTCACCGCCAGCGCGGCGTACGCCTCGATGCGGTCCCGGTGGGCGGCGGAGATCACCGGGCCGACCACCGTGCCCGGCTCCCGCGGATCGCCGACGCTCAGGTGCTCCGCGTACCGCGCCAGGCCGGCCACCAGCCGCTCGTAGATCCCGCGCTGGGCCAGCACCCGGGTCGGCGCGGTGCAGATCTGGCCGCTGTAGAACGAGAAGGTGGTGCCGATCCCGGACACCGCCGAGGCCAGGTCGGCGTCGTCGAAGACCAGCGCCGCGCCCTTGCCGCCCAACTCCATCAGCTGCCGCTTCATCTGGCGGCCGCACTCCTCGGCGATCCGCTGGCCGACCGCGGTGGAGCCGGTGAAGCTGACCATGTCCACGCCCGCGGCCGCCACCGCCGCCTCGCCGACCTCCGGCCGCGCCCCGCTGACGACGTTGACCACCCCCGGCGGGGCCCCGGCCTCCGCCAGCGCCTCCGCCATCCGGTACACCGACAGCGGGTCCTGCGGGGCCGGCTTGACCACCACCGTGTTGCCCATCGCCAGCGCCGGCGCGACCTTCCCCGCCGGATTGGCCCACGGATTGTTGTACGAGGTGATGCAGGTGACGACGCCCACCGGGCGGCGCACCGCGACCGCCCCGAAGACGCCCCCGCCGCCCATCGGCCCGGCCGCGTTGATCTGCGGCGGCACCGCGGTCTCCACCGGTTCGAGGGCGCCGCGGGCGTACCGCTCGAAGCGGGCCGCGGACACCCCGACCTGGAGGGCGCGGGCCGTCCCGGTCGTCGCGCCGCTCTCCGCCTGCGCGAGTTCGGCGTAGCCGGCGGCCTCCCGGCGGATCACCCGTGCGGCGCGGTCCAGGACGGCCGCGCGTTCCTCGGGCGCGGTCCGCGACCAGCCGTCGAAGGCGTCCCGGGCCGCGTCCACCGCGGCCGCCACCTGCGCCCGGCTCGCCTCCGGGGCCGCCCCGACGACCTCCTCGGTCGCCGGGTTGATCACGTCGTAGTGGCCGCCGTCGGGCGCCACCCACTCCCCGCCGATGTAGAGCCGCTGTGCGGCCGGGTGCCGGTCCGTGCTCACCTGGTGCTCACCGTCCTCGTGTCCCGCCCGGACCGCAGTACGGTCCCGGGCACCGCGCCGGTCACCACGTCGTCCCGGATCGTCTCCACCCCGTTGACGCGCACGCTCACCACGCCGATCGCGCGGGAGTCCAGCCGGGGGCTGTCCCCCGGCAGGTCGTGCACCAGCGTGGCGGGCGCGGCGTCGATCCGTTCGGGGTCGAAGAGCACCAGGTCGGCGTGGTGGCCCTCGGCGATCCGGCCCCGGTCGCGCAGTCCGAACAGCTGCGCCGGGTCGTCGGTCAGCATCCGCACCGCCGCTTCCAGCCCGACGAGCTTGCGCCCGCGCAGGCAGTCGCCGAGGAAGCGGGTGGTGTAGGGGGCGCCGCACATCCGGTCCAGGTGGGCGCCGGCGTCCGAGCCGCCCAGCATGACGTCCTCGTGTTGCCAGGTCTGTTGCCGCAGCGCCCAGCTGTCCGGGTCGTTGTCGGTGGGCATCGGCCAGAGCACGGTGCGCAGTGCGTCGTTGGCGCAGATCTCGACGAGGCAGTGGAAGGGCTCCTGGCCGCGTTCGGCGGCGATGTCGCGCACCACCCGCCCGGACAGTCCCTCGTTGGCCGCCGAGTAGGTGTCGCCGATGACGTAGCGCGCGAAGTCGGTCAGTCGGCGGAAGACGCCGGCTTCCTTGCCGTGGGCGCGGCGCAGCATCTCGGTGCGGACGTCGACGTCGCGCAGCCGGGCGATCCGCTCGGGCACGGGGAGGCCGAGGACCTCGCCCCAGCCGGGGATGAGGTTGAGGGCGCAGAAGGTGCCCAGCGACATGTTCATCGGGGTGAGGATCGGCATGGTCAGTGCCACGATGCGGCCGCCGGCCTTGCGGGCCCGTTCGCTGGCGAGGAGTTGGCGGGGCACCCGTTCGGGGACCGCGGCGTCGATGGTGAGGACGTTCCAGTTGAGCGGGCGGCCGGCCGCCGCCGACATCTCCACCAGCAGGTCGATCTCGGCGTCGGCGAACTGGTCCAGGCAGCCCGCGACGATCGCCTCCAGTTGGGTGCCTTCGTGGGCGGCGACCGCGCGGGAGAGCGCGAGCAGTTCGTCGGGGCGGGCGTGCCGGGAGGCGACGGGTGCGCCGTCGCCGTCGGAGTGGCTGGCGGACTGGGTGGTGGACAGTCCCCAGGCGCCGGCGGTCATCGCGTCGTGGAAGAGCGTGAGCATGGCGTCGAGTTGGGCTTCGGTGGGTTGCCCGCCGACCGCGTCCGGTCCCATCACGTGGCGGCGCAGTGCGCAGTGCCCCACCATGAAGCCGGCGTTGACCGCGATCCGGCCCTCCAGTGCGTCGAGGTACTCGCCGAAGGTGTGCCAGTTCCAGGGCGCGCCCTGTTCCAGTGCGACCAGCGACATGCCCTCGACCTTGCTCATCATGCGCCGGGTGTAGTCGGCGTCGTCGGGCCGGTCGGGGTGGAGCGGGGCGAGGGTGAAGCCGCAGTTGCCGCCGGCGACGGTGGTGACGCCGTGGTTGAGGGACGGGGTGGCGTAGGGGTCCCAGAAGAGTTGGGCGTCGTAGTGGGTGTGCGGGTCGACGAAGCCGGGGGCGAGGACCAGTCCGGTCGCGTCCTCCCTGGTCCGGGCCTCCTCGGTGACGGTGCCCGGCTGGGCGATCACGGCGATCCGCCCGTCCCGGATGCCGACGTCGGCCGCGAAGGCCGGCGCGCCCGTGCCGTCCACGACGGTCGCGGACTGGATGAGGTGGTCGAGCATGGCGTGCGTCCTTCCTGGGGTGCGGGCGGGTGCTGCGGCGGGCGGGTGCGGGGCCGGTCGGGCTCAGCCCGTCGTCCCGGCCGCCTGTCGGAAGCGGGTGGTCCGGTGCACCGGATCGGTGTCGATCTTCGGGATGACGTGTTCGCCGATGAGCTTGATGCTGTTGAGGGTGTCTGCGTGGGAGATGCCGATGGGCAGTCCGAAGGAGAGTTGGTCGGCGCCGGCCTGTTCCCAGCGCTTGCACTGGCGCAGCACCTCGTCGGGGTCGCCGCAGATCATCAGCTCCTCGGCGATCAGCAGCTCGATGATCTCCTCGGTGTAGTCGGGGAGCAGTTCGGGCCACTCGGGGATGCCGTCCGGGCGCGGGAAGGTGTCGTGGTAGCGGAAGAGCAGCGACTGGAGGTAGTTGAGGCCGCCGCCGAGGGCGATCTCGACGGCTTTTTGGTGGGTCTCGGCGCAGATGGCGGTCGAGGTGACCATCACGTTGTCGTTGACGAAGTCGCCGACGGGTTCGGCGTCCTTCACCGCGTTCTTGTACGAGTCGACGACCCACTCCATGTCGGCGACCTTCTGCACGCTGAAGCCGAGGACGCCGAGTCCCTTCTTGCCGGCCATCGCGTACGAGGAGGGTGATCCGGCGGCGTACCACATCGCGGGGTGCGAACGGCCGTACGGCTTGGGCAGGACCTTGCGCGGCGGCAGCTGCCAGTGCTTGCCCTGGAAGCCCTGGTACTCGTCCTGGAGCCACATCTTGGGGAATTCCGCGATGGTCTCTTCCCAGATCTCCTTGGTGTGGTTCATGTCGGTGATGCCCGGCAGGAACCCCAGGATCTCGTGGCTGCCGGCGCCGCGGCCGGAGCCGAACTCGAAGCGGCCGGCGGAGAGGTGGTCGAGCATGGCGACCTTCTCGGCGACCTTCACCGGGTGGTTGACCGGGGCGAGCGGGTTGAAGATGCCCGAGCCGAGGTGGATCCGCTCGGTCGCGTGCGCGAGGTAGCCGAGGTAGACGTCGTTGGCGGAGAGGTGGGAGTACTCCTCCAGGAAGTGGTGCTCGGAGGCCCAGGCGTACTTGAAGCCGGACCTGTCCGCCTGGATGACGTACTCGGTCTCCTCCATCAGTGCGTGGTGCTCGGCCTCGGGGTCGGCCTGCGCTCGCGCGGCGGGCACGTAGCCCTGCACAAAGAGCCCGAATTCCAAGGGGGTTCACCGTCCCTCATCCGCTGCTGCGGCTATTTCTGACGTACCGTCAGATTGACTGTGCCCCGACTGTTCCAGCGGCACCCGGACCCGTCAATACCCGCAACCCGCAAACCTGACGAGCCATCAGCTACGGGCCTCCGCCCCCGCGACGCCTCCGAACGGCGCTCAGAACGGGCTCACCCCCGCCAGCCACCCCCCGTCGATCACGAACGGCTGCCCCGTGACGTACGACGAGTCCTCCGAGGTCAGGAACAGCGCCAGCCGCGCCACCTCCTCCGGCCGCCCGATCCGCCCCAGCGGAACCAGCTTCCGGTACAGCGCGTCCAGGGCCCGCGCGCTCTTTGTCGCGTCCGCCGTCGGATCCAGCGCCGCCGGGTTCGCCATCGGCGTGTCCACCGCCCCGGGGCAGACCGCGTTCACCCGTATCCCCTGCGCCGCCAGCTCCAGCGCGGCGACCCGGGTCAGCCCGACCACCGCGTGCTTGGTCGCGGCGTACGCCCCGACGTACGCCATCCCGGTCAGCCCCGCGTACGAGGCGGTGTTGACGATCGTCCCGCCGCCGGCCGCCGCGATCCGCGGCGCCACCGCCCGCATCCCCAGGAAGCAGCCCGTCTGGTTGACCGACACCACCTGCTGGAACTCCTCCAGCGGGGTGTCCAGCAGCGCGTTGAACCGCAGGATCCCGGCGTTGTTCACCAACCCGTCGATCTTCCCGAACGCCTCGTCGGCGGCGTCGACCACCCCCGACCAGTCCCCCTCCACCGCCACGTCCAGATGCACGAACCGCGCCCGCTCCTCCCCCAACTCCGCGGCCAGTTCCGCACCTCGTTCGTCCAACACGTCACCGAGCACCACCCGCGCCCCCTCCGCCACGAAGAGCCGCGCCTCCTGCTCCCCCTGCCCGCGCGCCGCCCCGGTGATGACGACGACCCTGCCGTCGAGCTTGCCCATGCCCACGCTCCTGTGGTGTGCGTACGGAGGACGGCCGCAGGCTCCCGCGAGCCCGCCCGGCCGCGGCGCCACGCGCCCCGGTGGCCGCGGCGCTCCCAGCGGCCCGGCCGCTCAGTCGTTCAGCAGCGGCCCGACCTCGGCCCCGAAGGCCGCGACCTGCTCGACGAGTTCCGCCCGCTCCCGGCTGCGGAACCGCACCTGGATCTGCTGCACCCCCATCGCCGCGTACTCCCGCAGCGAGGCGGCGATCCGCTCCGGCGCCCCGACCAGCGTCCGCCGCCCGACGTCCCACCCGGGCTCCCCCACGTACACCGGCTCCGCGATCGTCCCGACCTCGATCGGCTCGGCGATGCCCGCCTCCGCCCGCAGCCGCCGCACCTTCGCGATCTGCCCGGGAAGCTCCTCCCGCCGGTCCCCCTGCGGCAGCCATCCGTCCCCCCGCACCGCCGCCCGCCGCACCGCCGCCGGGGACGAGCCCCCCACCCACACCGGCGGCCGCGGCACCTGCACCGGCCGCGGCGCCTGCCCCAACCCGGCGAACGCGAACCGCTCCCCCTCGAACTCCGGGAACTCCTCCGCCCCCAACGCCGCCTTGAGTGCGTCGATCGCCTCGTCCAGCACCGCCCCGCGCCGCGCGAAGTCCGCCCCGACCGCCTCGAACTCCTCCCGCACGTGCCCGGCGCCGACCCCGAGGATCAACCGCCCACCGGACAGCCGGTCCAGCGTCGCGTACTGCTTGGCGCCGAGCAGCGGATGCCGCAGCCCGACCACCGCCACGTGGCTCAACAACCGCACGCGCTCCGTGACGGCCGCCAGATAGGAGAGCGTGGCCACCGGGTCGTACCACACCGTCCCCATCGGCCCCGCCAGTCGCCGCGGGATCGCCACGTGCTCGCAGCACGCCACGTACGCGAAGCCGGCCCGGTCCGCCGCCCGCGCCACCGCCACCAGGTCCGCCGGCCCGGCGCCCGCCTCCCACTCCTCCGCGAAGAGCGTGCTCTGCGCCTGCACCGGCAACTGCATCCCGTACACCAGCCGCCCCTGCGGCAGCACTCGCACCATGACTGCACCCCTTGTCCATCCCAGCGCCACGCCACCGCGTGCCGCGCGAAGTGCGGTCATGGTGATACCTGACGGTGCATCAGACAAGGGTGCGGGCAACGCAACGACCCCGCCCGCCCCGACACCGGGACGGGCGGGGCCCACCTCCCTCACCGCACCCCACCAGGCACGGCACCCTTCAGGGGACCGCCCGGAACGCTCCCCGCAGGACGGACCGGGCCGACGAGCCACACCCGCCGGCCCCGATCGGGGGAGCTCCTAACCGGGCACGCCACCCGACGCACCCAGCCGCGCACCACGACTCACCGCCACCCGACGGACGTCCCGTAGCGCCCACACCAAATGACCTACCAAGAACCGGAGTTCCCGCTCCGACACCTTCGACTCGCCGAGCATCCCCTCCGCATGGGCGACCAGGTCATCAGCCATATCGAGCTGAACGGCCTCCACCTGGTCCGCCATCCGGGAGACGAACCCCTCCCCGTCCCCCAGGACGAAACAGGTCTTCCCCTCCGGTGACACCCACGGCAACAGCCGGGGCTCCTCCCTCTCACTCACCACCGGTCGTCCCCACACGGCTCCAGCCCGAGCCAGGCACCAACAACTGCAAAAGCGGCTCGAAGAAACGGGCGATACGGTGTGGCATGTTGACGCTCCTCTGAGGCGTTGACCACGCCCCCGGGCCGTTCACAGCGGTCGCGGGGGTCTGTACTGACGCAGCCAAGATTCAGCCCGAGACGGCAGGGAATCCATACCCTGGCGGTAATCTCACCCTGGGATGACTTTGATCCCACCGCGATACCGGAGGAGGACCATGCCGACGGCACTCGTACCGATCGAGCTGCCCGAGTGGGCCTGGCAGCGTCCCGAAGTCTGCGAGGCTTTACGGACTCGCGACGTGGGCGCGGTGTTCCGCCACGTCCAGCAATACGGCGGAGTAAGTCAAGGCAGGATTGCTACGGCCGTAGCCATGACTCAGGCACGGGTGAACGAGGTCATCAACGGACGCCGAGAGATCACACGCCTCGACGTGTTCGAGCGCATCGCAGAAGGGCTGAACATGCCTGGTAGGGCCAGGCACTTGCTCGGCCTTTCGTCGAGACGCGGTGATCATCTACTTGACCCGACCACATTTCCCGAAGTCGTAGCGGTGTACGCAACTCAAGCCGCGGCGGCGGAGGAAATCCGACAACTGGCCGTGTCCGCGCAGCAGGTGGACATCCTCGCGGTACGCGGCCTCGGCCTCATCGGGCTGAACGATTCCCTGCTTCGTTCCCCTCTCAGTCGGCCGGATGGACAGCACGCACCCCGAGTTCGTGTGTTGCTACTCGACCCCGATTCGCCGGCCCTTTCCGTACGCGCGGCAGAGATCGGGGAATCCACAGAATCGCTCGCCGGCGGGGTCAGACTTGCCGAATCCCGATTGCGTGAGCTGTCGAGTGTCTGCGACCTTCACGTGTACCAGTACAGAACACATCCAACATGGCGCATTATCAGGCTGGACAGAACCATGTTCGTATCGGCCTTCGACACCGACTGGGAAGGACATGAGTCGGCCACCTACCGGATTACGGAGACAGCAAACGGCCTACTGTACCGGGGTTTTCAGCGAACATTCGCATCCATGATTGAGACAGGAATCCGTACCGTTTGAACGGAGGGCCGCACATTGATCGAGGCGGAGCTGAAAGCTCGCGTGCAGAACCCCGAATATGTCATGGGGAAACTCGACTTGAAGGCAGAGGGCCGGGCAGAGCTCTATCAAGACACCTACTACGACGACGCGACTGGGAGTCTCGGTGCCAACGACCAAGAGTTGAGGCTTCGCACGATTCACGGTGCCGACTCGTCACGATCCGTTCTCACGTACAAGGAGGCCCGAGTTGATGCGCGATCCGGCTCGAAGCCTGAGTATGAAACGCGTGTGGACAGCCCGGATGCTGTCCATGCCCTGCTACGGGGACTCGGATACGTTCCGGCAATCGCCTTCCAGAAGCGATGCCGGAACTACGAGTTCCGCACTCGCGGCCGCAGCCTGCTGGCTACGCTGGTCCACGTTCCCGAGGTCCAAGGAACTTTCCTGGAAGTCGAAACCCTGGTGTCAGAAGAACGGGAACTCGCCGCGGCGCTGAAAGATATCCGGGCGGTGATGGGTGAACTCGGCCTTGTTGATGCGGACTTCACGGCGGATCTCTACACCGACGCGGTAGCCGCCCGCCGTACCGCCGAGGCGGGAGCCCCACCCGCCTGAGCCAGGCAGCGACCGCTGCCGGGAATCACCCCCCACCGACCGCCGGCCCCCAAAGCCCCTCCCCCGTCAACCCCAGCAATTCGATCGCGTTGCCGCGGACGATGCGGTCGATGACGTCGGGGGCGAGGTGTGACATCTGCGTCTCGGCGACCTGGAGGGACTTGGGCCAGGTGGAGTCGGAGTGCGGGTAGTCGGTCTCGTAGAGGACGTTGCCGACGCCGATGGCGTCGAGGTTCTTCAGGCCGAACGCGTCGTCGAAGAAGCAGCCGAAGACGTGGCCGGCGAAGAGTTCGGACGGTGGGCGGCGGACCTTGTCGGCGACGCCGCCCCAGGCGCGGTTCTCCTCCCAGACCACGTCCGCGCGCTCCAGGATGTACGGGATCCAACCGATCTGGCCCTCGGCGTACATGATCTTGAGGTTCGGGAAGCGTTCGAACTTGCCGCTCATCAGCCAGTCGGTCATCGAGAAGCAGCAGTTGGCGAAGGTGATCGTGGAGCCGACGGCGGGCGGCGCGTCGGCCGACGTGGACGGCATCTTCGACGACGAGCCGATGTGCATGGCGATGACCGTGCCGGTCTCGTCGCAGGCGCGCAGGAACGGGTCCCAGTAGTCGGTGTGGATGCTGGGCAGCCCCAGGTGCGGCGGTATCTCGCTGAAGCAGACCGCGCGCACGCCGCGGGCCGCGTTGCGACGCACCTCCTCGGCGGCCAACTCCGCGTCCCACAGGGGGATGAGGGTCAGCGGGACGAGCCGGCCGCCGGCCTGCGGGCCGCACCACTCCTCGACCATCCAGTCGTTGTAGGCGCGCACCCCGAGCAGCCCCAGGTCGCGGTCCTTGGCCTCGGTGAAGGTCTGGCCGCAGAAGCGCGGGAAGGTCGGGAAGCAGAGGGCGGACTGGACGTGGTTGACGTCCATGTCGGCCAGCCGGTCGGGGACCGCGTACGAGCCCGGGCGCATCTGCTCGTAGGTGATGCCCTCCAGTTTGATCTCGTCGCGGGAGTAGCCGACGGCGGTGTCCAGACGGGTCAGCGGGCGGTGCAGGTCCTCGTAGATCCACCAGTCGGCCAGCGGGCCGTCGTCGCCGGGCGCACCCATCTTCGGGGCGAACTTGCCGCCGACGAAGGTCATCTCCTTGACGGGGGCGCGGACGATGCGGGGGCCGGTGTCGTGGTACTTCGACGGGAGCCGATCCCGCCAGACGCCCGGGGGCTCCACGGTGTGGTCGTCGACCGAGATGATCAGGGGGAAGGGTTCCTGGGGGGCTTCGGGCGCCGCGGTCTCCTTGGGCTGCGTGGTCTCCATGGGCGGTACGGTAGCGCTGATCTGACGGTCCGTCAGTAAGTTGGACGGGGAACGGGCGGGCGAACGGACGGCGCCGGGGCGGTCGCGGGGCGGCGCCGGGCGGTCCGAGCTGCGGCGGGGCGGCGTCGCACGGAGGGCCCGCCGGCGCCCCGCAGGCCCGTACGCAGGCAGTTCGGGCGGCCGGTATCGATCCACCGGCAGTAACAAACCAGCCAGTCAGGAGTGGTGTGCGGCGCGCCGGGTGGACAGCGGCGGGCGTCCGGGCGGCAACCGGGGCGGGCGGCCGGAACCCGGGGCTACGGGAGGGCGGACGGGTGACGGTCGGCGCGGCACACCGCACCCATCAGGGGGAATGGGCCGGACGGGCACCGTTCGACGCGGCGCGAACGAGAACGGAACGTTCCCCTCCGAACTCCCGCCGAATCGCCGTACCTTCCCCGCCGCGCCGCACGAGGAGGCTTTGTGCACGCTCCGGACCCCTACTGACGCGAGGGGTCGCGACAAGGCAGACTGACCGTTGCGCACGAGATAAAGGCGCGAACAGCCTTGACAAAGCGGACAGACGGGACAGGGCAGGGGGACACCATGGACGACGGTCCGGGACAGGTGCGGGAGCGGCTCCGCTTCACCGTGCTCGGTCCCGTGCGGGCTTGGCGCGGTGAGACGCCGCTGGCCGCGGGTTCCCCGCAGCAGCGTGCCCTGCTCGCCGCGCTGCTGCTACGCGGCGGCCGGACCGCCACCGCGCCCGAGCTCGTCGACGCCCTGTGGGGCGACGAACCGCCGCACGCCGCGCTCGCCGCCCTGCGGACCTACGCCTCCCGGATCCGCAAGGCGCTCGGCACCGACGCGGAAGCGCTGGTCAGCGAGTCCGGCGGCTACGCCCTGCGGTCCGTGGACAGTCTCCCGTTAGACCTCGACCACGACACCGCCGAGCAGTACGCCGCCGAGGCGGAGAAGGCCAAGGCCGCCGGCGACCGCTCCCGGGCCCGCGAACTCCTCGACGCCGCACTGGACCTGTGGGACGGCGAACCCCTCGCCAGCGTCCCCGGCCCGTACGCCGAGAACCAGCGCACCCGCCTCCAGGAGTGGCGACTGTCCCTGACCGAGGTCCGGCTCGACCTGGACCTGGAGGCCGGCTGCCACGCCGAGGCGGTCTCCGAACTCACCGCGCTCACCGCCGCCCACCCGCTGCGCGAACGGCTGCGGGAGCTGCTGATGCTGGCCCTCTACCGCAGCGCCCGGCAGGCCGAGGCACTCGCGGTGTACGCCGACACCCGGCGGCTGCTCGCGGACGAGCTGGGCGTGGACCCCTGCGCGTCGCTCTCCGAACTCCACCAGCGGATCCTGCGGGCCGACGCCGAGTTGGCCGCCCCGCCCGTCACGGACTCCGGTTCGCCGGAGGCCACCTTCGTCCGGCCGCGCCAGCTCCCCGCCACCGTCGCCGACTTCACCGGCCGCGCGGCCTTCGTCACGGAACTCAGCGACCAGCTGGCGACGGCGGAGGGCAGCGTGATGGCGGTCTCCGCGGTCGCCGGCATCGGCGGCGTCGGCAAGACCACCCTCGCGGTGCACGTCGCCCACGCCGCACGGGAACACTTCCCCGACGGCCAGCTCTACGTCGACCTCCAGGGCGCAGGACACAACCCGGCCGAACCGGAGGCGGTGCTCGGCGCGTTCCTGCGTGCGCTGGGGGCGGCGGACTCCGCCATCCCGGACGGACTGGAGGAACGGGCCGCCCTCTACCGCTCCACGCTCGCCGGACGACGCGTCCTGGCGCTGCTCGACAACGCCCGGGACGCCGCCCAGATCCGCCCCCTCCTGCCCGGAACGGCCGGGTGCGCGGCCCTGATCACCAGCCGCTCCCGGATGATCGACCTGGCCTCGGCCCATCTGGTCGACCTCGACGTGATGAGTCCCGAGGAGGCCCTGACCCTCTTCATCCGCATCGTCGGCGAGGAGCGCGTCACCTCCGAGCGGCAGGCCGCCATGGCGGTGGTCGGCGCCTGCGGCTTCCTGCCGCTGGCCATCCGCATCGCCGCCTCGCGCCTGGCCGCCCGCCGCACCTGGACGGTCTCCACCCTCGCCAGCAAGCTCGCCGACGAACGCCGCCGGCTGGACGAACTCCGCGCCGGCGACCTGGCCGTGAAGGCCACCTTCGAACTGGGCTACAAACAACTGGAGCCCGCCCAGGCCCGCGCCTTCCGCCTGCTGGGCCTGGCCGACGGGCCGGACATCTCGCTGACCGCCGCGGCCGCCGTGCTCAACCTGCCTCCGGACGACACCGAGGAACTGCTCGAATCGCTGGTCGACACCTCCCTGTTGGAGTCCGCGGCCCCGGGCCGCTACCGCTACCACGACCTGGTGCGCCTGTACGCCCGCGCCTGCGCCGAGCGCGATGAGCACCCGCCCTCAGATCGACACGCGGCGCTCTCCCGGCTGCTCGACTTCTACCTGGTGACCGCCTCCCGGATGTACGCACTGGAACGCCCCGGGGACCGGCTGATCGCCCACATGGAGCCCACCGACTACCCGGGGCTGGACTTCCAGGACCGCGCCTCCGCGTTGGAGTGGCTGTTCAGCGAGGCGGGATGCGTCCTGGCGTGCGCCCGGCAGTCCACGAGCCCGTCGACCCTGCGCCGCGCCGCCGACCTCCTGCTGCTCACCAAGGACCTGGCCGAATCCGGGGCCGACGCCCTCCAGTACGAGCAGGCGAACACCGCCCTGCTGACCGCGGCGCGCGAACTCGGCGACGAACACGCACAGGCCCGCATCCACACCGCCCTGGCCTACGTCCGCACGCTCTCGGGCCGGCTGGAGGACGCCGACGAGAACGCCAAGTCCGCGATGCTGCTCGGGCTCGCCGCCGGGGACGCCTTCTCGTCCTCCTACGCCCCCAACGACCGCGGCATCATCGCCAACGCGCAGCGCCGCCACGAGGATGCCGAGGCGTACCTGCTCCAGGCCCTGGCGGCCTTCCGCGACGACGGCAATCGGCAGTCCGAGGCCAGCGCGCTGTGCAACCTCTCCCGCGTGCACCTGGACACCGGGCGGGTGGACCACGCCATCGGCCTGGCGGAGGAGGGCATCGCGATCTACCGCGAGCTCGGAGCCAAACGACGCCTCGCCAACGGCATGTACGCCCTCGCACTGGCCTACACCCAGGCCGGGCGGCTGCCCGAGGCGGCCGAGCAACTGATGGCCGCCCTGGGCATCTTCCGGGACAGCCGCCAGCGCTTCTGGGAGGGCATGACCAACTACCGGCTGGCCGAGGTGGACCTCGCCGCCGGCCGCCCCACCGCCGCCGCCAACCACGCGGAGCAGGCGCTGACCGCGTTGCGGGGAATCGGCGGGGAACCGTGGCGGGCGAGCGCCCTGACCACGCTCGGCCGCGCCCTGCACGAGATCGGACACGGCGGTCGGGCCCGCGTGTGCTGGCAGGAAGCCCTGACGATCTTCGAGCGGCTGGGCTCCGCGGAAAGCGCCGCGGTGCGCAACCTGCTCACGCCCGCAACGGTGGCCTGACGCCCGTTCAGCCACGCGCCGCCGGCGTTTATCGATCGTTCATCGGTCCGGGCCAATCTTAGGGCTACCGATCCGCCGCCTCGGGGGGCAAGCGGCTCGGTGCCCAGGTCGCGCAGTTATCGTGAGCGGCCGCGTCACGTCCGTCCGGCGGCCAACGGGGGAGTCGCCGGCCGGACTGACAGCCTTCAAGCGCCCATCAGGAGTTGATCGCCATGAGCACCGAGAACACTGTGCAGAATTCGGGGGAACGGGACGTCGTCGCCCCGCGCGACAGTCACCAGCCGATCATCGCGCCGCGCGACAGCCACCAGCCGATCATCGCGCCCGGCACCGCACCGAAGGTCCCGAAGCCCCGGGACCGTGACGTCGTCAAGCCGATGGACAGTCACCAGCCCATCGCCGCCGACGCGGTCACCGCGGAAGCGCCGGCGGACGAGGGCGGGAAGGCGCCGGCCAAGGGGGAGAACCTCACCACCATGGACAGCCACCAGCCCGTCGGCGGAGTCAAGTAGACCGTCGACGCAAGGGGGAACACGGGGGACACGGGGGACGGGGGAGTACGGCCGGAGGACCCGGGGGGGCTCCGGAGGGGGACCCGGATGATTCCGGGAGTTCGTAGGGGCCGGTTTTCCGTGGCTTGGAGGGGAAGCCACGGAAAACCGGCCCCTACGACGTTTTCGTGCGGGAAGTAAAACCTGTAGATGCGCCTCGGCTTTCCATGACAAGGCTCGAACACCTGCACACACTTGACGCTAGTTTGTTTCTGGGAACAGCAACGACCCCCGTTACTTGAGGAGTTGGAATGACCCGCACGAAGAAGTCCCTGGCCGTCGCCGCCATCGCGGCGGCCGTGCTCGGCACCGCCGCAGTGCCCGCCATGGCCGACAACCACATACCCGGGCCGCCGAACGCGGTCTCGGCCCAGGACAAGCACGTGCCGATGGCACCGCAGGACAACCACGCACCGCTGGCCCCGCAGGGCCAGCACGCGGGGCTGGCTCCGATGGACAACCACATGCCCTGACCGGAAGCCGAAGGACAGCCCTCCGGTAGCGGCATCATGGACGGGGCCGGGCCGACGCCCGGCCCCGTCCGCCGTTCTCCAAGGGCCGGACGTTTCCGTTCCGAAACGCTCGGCACGGCCCGGGGAAAGGGCGCGGCACTCGGACGGGGCACCGCACGATATCTGACGATCCGTCAGCTGTGGTGCTACAGTCACGCCCCACCCCGCCCATCCACCCCCGGAGGCGCGCCGTGTTCGAACCCGCCCGTCTACGCACGCTGTGGGAACTGGTCGAGTACCGGGCGAGGGCCTCCGGGGACGCGCCGATGTTCTTCGACGGGGACGACGGGCGGACCGTGACCTTCAAGGCGGTGCGGGACGCGGCGGCGGGCGCGGCGGCCGGGTTCCGCAAGTGGGGGATCGGGGCCGGGACCCGGGTGCTGTGGCAGTTGCCGACCCGGATCGACACGGTGGTCGCGTCGCTCGCGCTGGCCCGGCTCGGGGCCGTGCAGACGCCGGTGATCCACCTGCACCGGGCGCGGGAGGTCGGGTTCGTGCTGCGCGAATCGGCCGCCGAGTTCGCCCTGGTGCCCGGAGCGTGGCGGGGCTTCGACTACGCGGCGATGGTGCGCGACGCGGCCGGGGACCACTGCGACGTGCGGGTGGTCTCGGTGGCGGACGGGCTGCCGCAGGGGGATCCCACGACGCTGCCCGAGGCCCCGGCCGCCGCGGACGACGCCACCCGGTGGATCTACTACACGTCCGGCACCACCTCCGCACCCAAGGGCGTCGAGCACACCGACGCCTCGCTCATCGCCGGCGGCGTGGGACTGGCCACCGCACTGGGCATGACGGCGGACGACGTCGGCTCGATCGCGTTCCCCTACGCCCACGTCGCCGGGCCGGACTACGTGATCGCCATGCTGGTCAGCGGCTTCCCGGCGGTGGTGCTGGAGAGCTTCGACGCGGACCGGGCGGCCGCGGTCTACCGGCGCCACGGGGTGACCATGGCGGGCGGCAGCACCGCGTTCTACCAGGCGTTCCACGACGCCTCGCGGCGCCGCCGGGCCGCCGCGCCGGGCGCCGGGCCGCTGATCCCCTCGCTGCGCCTGCTGTCCGGCGGCGGGGCACCACTGCCGCCCGAGCTGTACCGCGCGGCCGGACGGGAACTGGGCTGCGCGCTGGTGCACGGGTACGGGATGACGGAGAGCCCGATGATCGCGATGGGGACGCCGTACGACGCGGACGAACAGCTGGCGCACACCGTCGGCCGGCCCGTGGCGGGCGCCCGGGTGCGGATCGTGCGGGCGGACGGGAGCGCGGCCGCGACCGGCGAGACCGGTGAGGTCACGGTGTCCGGGCCGATGGTGTTCCGGCGCTACACCGATCCCGCGCTGAATGCCGGGGCGTTCACCGCGGACGGCGCGTTCCGCACCGGCGACCTCGGGCACCTGCGGTCCGACGGGCACCTGGTGCTCACCGGGCGGCTGAAGGACATCATCATCCGTAAGGGCGAGAACATCTCCGCGCAGGAGGTCGAGGACCTGGTGCACACCCACCCGGCGGTGGCCCAGGCGGCGGTGATCGGCCTGCCGGACCGGGAGCGTGGCGAGCGGGTCTGCGCGGTGGTCACGCTCGTCGCACAGCGGGACGGGGCGGCGCCGCCGCTCACCCTGGCCGACCTCACCTCGCACCTGCGGGCGGCGGGGCTGATGACGCAGAAGCTGCCGGAGCAGTTGGAGATCACCGATGCGCTGCCGCGCGGCGGGCCGCTGGACAAGGTCCTCAAGGCGGTGCTGCGGGAACGCTACGGGCAGCAGCCGAGGGACCCGCGCCCGCACCGATGAGTTCGCGGGCGTCGCGGGGTCTGTACTCGTGAGGCCGGCCGCGGTGGCCGGCCCGTAGGAGGAAGGAACCCGCGATCATGACCGAGAAGGCAGCCCCACCGACCCCGTCGACCCCGCCGGTCGACTTCGCGGCACAGGCCCGGGAGGTGGCGCGGCTCGCCGCCGGGACCGCCGACGCGCAGCTGGCGGCGCCCACCCCCTGCCCCGCGTTCGCCGTGCGGCACCTGCTGGGCCATCTGGTCGGGCTGACCGTCGCGTTCCGGGACGCCGCGCGCAAGGACCTGGGGCCGACCACCGACACGCCCCCGGACACCGAGCGCCCGGACGTCACCCCGGGATGGCGCGCGGAACTGGCACGGAACCTCGACGAACTGGCGGCCGCCTGGCGGGTGCCGGCCGCCTGGGAGGGCGAGACGCAGGTGGGCGGGGTCACCCTGCCCGGGGCCGCCGCGGGCCGGTTCGCGCTGAACGAGCTGGTGCTGCACGGCTGGGACCTGGCGCGCGCCACCGGCCAGGAGTACGCACCCGACGGCGCGAGCCTCGCGGTCGCGCACGGCCTGCTGGCGACCGTGGGCGACGAGGCGCGCGACGGGTCGCTCTTCGGGCCGGCGGTCCCGGTGGCGCCGGACGCGCCGCTGCTGGACCGGGTGGTGGCCCTCGGCGGACGCACACCGGACTGGACGGCGGCGACGACGGCGGCGGCGGCACCGGCGGACGGCGACGCGCGGTGAGCGGTGAGTGGTGAGTGGTGGACGGTGAGGGGTGGACGGTGAGCGGCTGGCGGGCGCCCGGCCCTTGACCCTCACATCCGTGTCAGGGCTTAGGAAGGGGGCGTCCGACCGAGTCACGCGTACCGCGGAGGTCCCATGAGCGACGCCGTCACCACCCAGCACACCACCGCGCACCCCGCCGTCCCAGATGCGGTCACCGGGCGGCCGGACCGGATGCGGCTGCACGTCGTCCTGCCGTCCGAGGCGGGCACGATGCCCGCCCCGGAGCTGGTCCGACTGGCCCGGGAGGCCGAGGAGCTGGGGTACGCGGGGGTCTGGCTGCCGGACCACCTGCTGCCGCCGGGCCCGTACGGACGGCCGCCGGAGGGCTACGGCGGGGTGTACGAGGCGCTGACCACGCTCGCCTTCCTGGCCGCCGCGACGGAACGGCTCACGCTGGGGACGTCGGTGCTGATCGCACCGCTGCGCGAACCGCTGCTGCTGGCCCGGCAGTCGGCGACGCTGGCGCGGCTGAGCGGCGGCCGGTTCGTGCTGGGCGTCGGCGTGGGCTGGCAGCCGTACGAGTTCGCGGCGGCCGGCGTCGGCTTCGGCGACCGGGGTGCGCGCACGGACCGGACGCTGCGGCTGGTGCGACACCTGCACACGGGGGCCGGCGGGCCCTACGACGACGGGCAGGTGGCCTTCGACGGGCGGGCGGTGTTCGCGCCGGTGCCGCGGGAGCCGGTGCCGTTCCTGATCGGCGGGAACTCGGACGCGGCGCTGCGCCGCGCCGCGGAGTTCGGCGGCCACTGGCAGGGGGTGGGACTCACCCCCGGGCAGTTCGCCGAGCGGGCCGCGGAGTTGGCCCGGCGGGCCGCGTCGCGCGGGACCCGGGTGACGGCCGGCACCCGGATCGGCTGGGACGGCCCGGACCGCACGGTGGCGGACGTGGCGGCCGAGGTCGCCGACTGGGAGGCGGCGGGCGCCGCGGACCTCGGGGTGTGGTTCGGGTCGGCGGACGCCGGGTTCGCGGACCGGATGCGGGCGCTGGCGGAACGGACCGGAGTCACCGGCGGCCGCGTCGCACGGTGAGCGCACCGGGCGGCGCCGGCCGTCGCACGGTGCGCGCGTCGCGGGCCGTTCGGCCGCACCGGAAACGGGGAAGGCCGTTCCGGGCGGGGGCGTCGTCGGGACGCCCGGCCTCGGAACGGCCGCCGGGGGTGCGGGCGTCAGCCGATGGGGTTGACGAAGGTGGCCGGGTGGGTGGCGCCGCGCTGGTCGAGGAGCGTGCCCCAGGGCCACTCGACCTTCAGCGAGGTGGTCTCGTTGGGCGGGGTGATCTCCACCCACGCCGGCTGGTAGAAGCCCTCGTTCTCCTTGGTCATGGCGACGTTGAGCACGACGTCGGTGCTGTCGCCGGGCGCCAGGGTGATCGAGCTGAACTTGGCCGAGGAACGGACCAGCGACCACCGCTCGCCGCCGTTGATGGACGTGAGGTCCACGCCCGGGAACCCGCCGATCTTGCAGGCGCGGCTGCCCTTGTTGACCAGGTTGATGCTGGTGGTCGTCGACCCGCCCGCGTCCTCGTCCGGGACCGCGTCCCCGCCGGTGTTGAACGACGCCTTCAGCCCGGAGGTGTGGCAGCGCTCGACGCCCGAGCCCGCCCCGCCGGCGGCGGCGTGCGGGGCGGGCGCCTGCTTGCCCGCGCCCCCCGCCTTCGTGCCGCCCTCGGCACCCCCGCCCGCCTTGGCCGCGCTCTCCGGCGCGTCGGCGGCGGTACCGGCGGCGTCGGTGGCGGAGCCGGCCGCGTCGGTGGAGGAACCGCCGGCGTCCACGCCGGCGGCGCCGACCGCTCTCTCCGTGCCGCCGGCGGCCTTGGCGCCGGGTACGTCCGAGCCGGAGCACGCGGTCAGGGTCAGGCCGGCGACCGCGGTCAGCGCCGCGGCGGCGATCCGCAGGGTGCGGCGGCGGGCGTTGCGGACGGCGGTGTTGGAGCTCATGGCAGGTCCCCCCGGGACGGTCGGTGTCGTTGTCTCCTCGGTACGACACCTACTCTGTCCCGGCGCCCTGGCGTCCGGCTGCCGGGCGGCTAACGCCCCGCTAATGCCTCCGTGGTCGCGCCCCGCACGGGCTCCGGGGCCGGCCCCCGGCCCGTGCGCCGGCCCCGTCGGCCGTCAGCGCGCCCCGCCCCGCCCGGCGTGCGAACCGCCCTGCCGCAGCCGCCCCTTGACCACCTTGCCGCTCGCGTTGCGCGGCAGTCCGGCGACGAACTCGACCTCCCGGGGGACCTTGTAGTTCGCCATCTCCCGCCGTGACCAGGCGATGAGGTCGTCCGCGGTGAGCCCGGAACCGTGGCGGCGGACCGCGTACGCCTTGCCGACCTCGCCGAGGCGGCGGTCGGGGACGCCGATGACCGCGACCTCGGTGATGTCCGGGTGGCGGGCGAGGAGTTGCTCTATCTCGGCGGGATAGGCGTTGAAGCCGCCGACGATGAACATGTCCTTGATGCGGTCGGTGATCCGGAGGTTGCCGGCCTCGTCCAGGACGCCGACGTCGCCGGTGCGCAGCCAGCCGTCGGGGGTGATCGCGGCGGCGGTGGCGGCCGGGTCCTCGAAGTAGCCGGACATGACGTGGTAGCCGCGGACCAGGATCTCGCCGGCCTCGCCGGGCGGCTGCGGGCGGCCGGCGGGGTCCACGACCCGGACCTCGGTGTCCGGTACGGCGCGCCCGGAGGTCGCCGCGACCACCTCGGGCGGGTCGCCGCGCCGGCACATGGTGACGACGCCGGTGCTCTCCGACAGGCCGTAGGCGGTCAGGACGGTGGCCACCTTCAGCTCGCCGCGCAGCCGTTCGACCAGCTCCAGCGGGACGACGGCAGCGCCGGTGACGACCAGCCGCAGCGCCGACAGGTCGTGCAGGGCGCGGTCGGGGTGGTCGAGGAGCTGCTGGTGGAGGGTGGGCGGGCCGGGCAGCACGGAGATCGCCTCGGCGGCGATGTTGGCGAGCGCGGTCTCCACGCTGAAGACCGGCTGCGGGACCATCGTGGCGCCGCGCAGCAGGCAGGCGACGATGCCGGCCTTGTAGCCGAAGGTGTGGAAGAAGGGGTTGACGATGAGGTAGCGGTCGCCCTCCGCCAGGCCGGCCAGTGCGCTCCAGACGTCGAAGGCGCGCAGGGTCTGGCCGTGGGTGATCACGGCGCCCTTGGGATGGCCGGTGGTACCGGAGGTGAAGATGATGTCGGAGGGGTCGTCGGGGCCGAGGGCGTCGGCGCGGGCCCGGACCGCCTCGGGCGGCACCGCCGCACCGGCGGCGAGGAAGTCGCGCCAGGTGGTGAAGTCGGCGGGGGCGTCGTCGGCGAGCACCACCACCCGTTCGAGGTGCGGCAGCGCGGGCAGCGGGCCGCGGCCGTCGCCCCGCTCGGCGGCGCGGCGCAGTGAGGCGACGTAGGAGGTGCCGAGGAAGGTGCCGGTGACGAAGAGGACCTTGGCGCGGGTGCGGCGCAGCACGTCGGCCGCCTCGGCGCCCTTGAAGCGGGTGTTGACCGGGACGAGGACCGCGCCGGAGGTCACCGCGCCGAGGGCGGAGACGATCCAGTCGAGGGTGTTGGGCGCCCAGACCGCGACCCGGTCCCCGGGGGCGACGCCGGCGGCCACGCAGGCCGCGGCGGCCCGCTCCACCCGCCCGCCCAACTCGGCGTAGGACACCCGGGTGCGGCCCTCGACGACGGCCTCCCGGGGGCCGTACCGCGCGGCGGCCGCGCGCACCAGGTGTGCCAGCGAGCCGTAGGCCACGTCCGCCCGCGCATCGAGCCGTTCGCCCATCGCACTGCCTCCCGTTCCCGGCAAAGACCCCGCACCGCACTAGCTGACTGTCCGTCAGATTAGCGGTAGCCTCCTCCGCTGTCAGCAGTGACGGCCGAGCACGGAGGTGGCGATGGGGGCGACCCTCAAGGACGCTACGGCGATCGTCGGTATCGGACAGACGGCCTTTGCCAAACGACTCCCCGAATCCGAACGGACCTTGGCGTGCCGGGCGATCGTCGCGGCCCTGGACGACGCCGGGATCGCCCCCTCCGAGGTGGACGCCTTCGCGTCGTACACCATGGAGGAGACCGACGAGGTCGAGATCGCCAAGTCCATCGGCGCCGGGGACGTCACGCACTTCTCCAAGGTCGGCTACGGCGGCGGCGGTTCCTGCGCGACGGTCGCGCACCTGGCCGCCGCGATCGCCACCGGACAGGCGAACGTCGGCGTCGCCTGGCGGTCCCGCAAACGCGGCTCCGGACCCCGCCCGTGGACCAACACCAACACCCAACTCCCCACCCCCGCACAGTGGACCCGGCCCTTCGGCCTGCTCCGGCCCGCCGACGAGATCGCCATGCTGGCCCGGCGCTACATGCACGAGTACGGCGCCACCCGCGACCACTTCTTCAACGTCGCGCTGGCCTGCCGCAACCGCGCCAACCAGAACCCGGCCGCGGTGACGTACGACCGCCCGCTGACCCGCGAGATGTACATGACCGCCCGCTGGATCAGCGAACCGCTCTGCCTCTTCGACAACTGCCTGGAGACGGACGGCGCCCTGGCCTGCGTCGTGGTCTCCGCCGAGCGCGCCCGCGACTGCCGCCGACGCCCGGTCTACGTCCACGCCGCGGCCCAGGGCCTGCCCGCCCAGCACCACGGGATGGTCAACTACTGGACCGACGACCCGCTCAGCGGCCCGGCCCAGGCCGCCGCCCGCCACCTCTGGAAGAGCGCCGACCTCGGACCGCAGGACGTCGACGTGGCGCAGATCTACGACGCGTTCACCCCCCTGATACCCCTGACCCTGGAGGGGTACGGCTTCTGCGGGCGCGGGGAGGGCGCGGCCTTCACCGAGGGCGGCGCCCTGGAGATCGGCGGCCGACTCCCCCTCAACACCGCCGGCGGCGGCCTCTCCGAGGCGTACCTGCACGGCTTCAACCTCATCACCGAAGGCGTCCGCCAACTGCGCGGCACCAGCACCGCGCAGGTGCCCGACGCCGCCACCTGCCTCGTCACCGCGGGCGAGTGCGTGCCCACCTCCGCGCTACTGCTGAGGAGTTGATCCGAGATGCGCGCAGACCACTCCCCCGGCGGGACCGCCGCCGACACCGATTCCGTGACCGTCCGTGACTCCATGACCACAAGCCTGCCACCCGCCACTGACAATCCCCCGTCCCCCGACGCCGACCTACTGGCCCCCGTCCCCGACGACGACGGCGCCCCCTTCTGGGAGTACGCGGCCCGCGGCGAACTCCGCGTGCAGACCTGCACCGACTGCGACGAACCGCGCTTCCCGCCCCGCCCCTGCTGCCCGCACTGCCAGTCGTTCACCGCCCACTGGCAGCGGACGAGCGGCCGCGGCCGGATCTGGTCCTTCGTCGTGCCGCACCCGCCGCTGCTGCCCGCCTACGCGGCCCAGGCCCCCTAC
Source organism: Streptomyces lunalinharesii (assembly GCF_039532155.1). Taxonomy (NCBI): domain Bacteria; kingdom Bacillati; phylum Actinomycetota; class Actinomycetes; order Kitasatosporales; family Streptomycetaceae; genus Streptomyces; species Streptomyces lunalinharesii. The sequence goes on along the minus strand of NZ_BAAARK010000028.1, from coordinate 73,410 downwards.
AACGCGATCGTCGTGGAACTCGCCGAGGCACCGCGGATCCGCCTGGTCGGCAACCTCGTCACCGCCGCCGACGCCGCCCTGAACTCCGTCGACCCGGCCAAGCTGCGCATCGGCGCCCCGGTGAAGGCCGTCTTCCACCGCACGCCCGACGGCCTCACCGTCCCGCGCTGGGTCCTGGAGCGGCCGTGACGTCCCCCGGGGTCCGCACCGAGACCGTCGACGGGGTCGCCCTGGTCACCCTGGACCGACCCGACCGACACAACGCCCTCGACCTGGCCACCGCCGACGAACTCGCCGCCATCTGGCGGGGGTTGCGCTTCGACGACACGGTGCGCGCGGCGGTCCTCACCGGGGCCGGCGGCCGCGCCTTCTGCACCGGCCTGGACCGATCCGCCGACGTCCCCCAGCCCACCGGCCCGTTCTCCCTCGACGACCCGCTGCTGCGGATCGGCCCGAAGGCCAACGACCTGTGGAAACCGGTGCTCGCCGCGGTCGAGGGGATGGCCTGCGGCGGCGCCTTCTACCTGCTGGGCGAGGCGGAGTTCCTCATCGCCGCCGAGGACGCCACCTTCTTCGACCCGCACACCACCTACGGGATGGTCAGCGCCTACGAGTCCATCCTCATGGCGCAGCGGATGCCGCACGGCGAGATCGCCCGGCTCGCGCTGATGGGCACCGCGGAACGGCTGGGCGCCCGCCGCGCCCACGCCGTCGGCCTGGTCTCCGAACTGACGGCGCCCGGCGCCGCCGCCGAGACCGCGCTGCGCCGTGCCGCGGTGCTGGCCGCGCAGCCCACCGAGGCCGTCCAGGGCACCGTCCGCGCGCTGTGGGCGGCCAAGGAGGCCACCCGGGCCCAGGCACTGGCGCACGCCCCGCAGCTGATCGCGCTGGGCAACCTCCCGCCGGAGCGGCAGGCCGCCCTGTTCGCCGCCCGCCCGCGGACCTCCACCCGAACCGCCCCGCCGCCCGTCAGATGACCGGCGGCACACCCCGGCACCGCGCCCCGCGGCGGCCCCGGCACCACCGGGCCCGCGTCACATCTTGGACTTCGTCGCCCGGGTGATCTGGCAGGTGTACCAGAACGCCTGCCAGGTGGACTGGTTCAGCGTGTACTTGGCGGTGTAGGTCTCGGTCGCACCGGGCGCCACCACGACGCTGCGCTGGTGCTGCCCGTAGGACGAGCCGTCCGCCGGCCGGTCCTTCATCCAGTCGATCCGCATGTCGTAGGAGTACGAACTGGTCGTCGACGGGTTGGTGATGGAGACCGTGTAGGTGAACTGGCGCAGCGAGGAGGAGAAGTCGCAGCCGCTGCCGCGGACGTCGGACCGCCCGTCCGGGTCGTACGTCTCCTGCGTCGGCGACGGCGAGTAGCTGTCGTAGCCGGGCGTGTACGACGGGGTCGGGTTGTACGGGTCGTAGCTGGCGGACGGCGAGGCCGTCGCCCAGTTTGGGGGCGGCACGGTGATCTTGGGCCGGCCGAACGCACAGCCGCCGACCGTGGCGAGCGTGATCGCCGCCACCCCCACCGCGAGCCCCGCCCTGATCCCCCTGCGGACCCGGTCCGCGGTGCCCGCGGCGGCCGTGCCCATGCGCGTACGCGTGCGCTGCTCCATGTCCTTCGACCATCCCCCGTTGCTGCGTTCCCAGACGCGTCGAACCCCAGGGTTGACGCGTGCACGGCACCCTAGCAAGAGCCGGTGACGGCCCATGCGGAGCCCTCGGCGCCGTCGGATCGCATCCGGCCGTGCTTGTCTAGCGGGGGCAGACGGGCAGGCGTAGCGTCGATCACGGGACGACAGGACGAGTCGAAGCGAGGCGACGCCGGTGGTGCGCAACGTGCTCGGCTCCCTGATCGCCCTCATCGGAGCGACGGCCGCCGTCTGGAGCCCCTTCCGTCCCTGGTACGACGGCCGTCACGGGAGCGACGTCCGGATCGAGGACCTCTTCAACGGCATCACCGGCAGCAGCGCCACGCTCTTCGGCTCCCTGGTGCTGCCGATGGTCTTCGCCGGACTGCTCACCCTGGTCGGCGTGGTGCTGCGCTCCCGTTTGTTGATCACCCTCGCCGGGCTGGTGGTACTGGGCTTCACCGTCCTGTGGATGGTCCGTCAGGGCCAGCGCACCGGCGAACTCGCCGCCGGCGCCCACGCGCTGGGCGTCGGCGCGGCCAATGCCCTGGGCGGTGGCGCCCTGCTGATCCTGGGCGCGCTCGTCATGCGCGGACGCCCCCGCCGGGTCCCCGCGCACGAGGACGACGACGGCCACGGCGGCTACGACGCCTACGGTGCCTACGACCACGACGGTCGCGACGGCTACGACAGCCATGGCCACGCCCACCGGCCGCCGCCCGACGCCTGGGACCCCGGTGGCCAGCCCACCCGGACCTGGCACCCGCAACCGCCCGGTCCCGCACCCGGCCCACCGACCCCGCCGCACGGGCCGCAGGCACCCACGCCGCCCGTGGAGTGGGGCCGGAACCGACGGCCGGCCCCGGAGCACGACACCGATGACCGGCCCACCCGACCGACCCGGCCGGACTGGCCCGCCCCACCCAACGGACCGGAAGCGCCGCACGACCCGGGGGCGAGCGGGCCGGACGCCCCCCGCTGACGACCCGCCACCGAGGAACCCGCCTACGGGCGCCGGGCCAACCCCGTCCCCTTGGCGGCGTCCAGGGCGTACACGCAACGGTCCTTGCTACAGGCGTAGACCACTCCACCGACCGCCACCGGAGAGCCGGTGATCTCACCGCCGGTGGCCAGCTTCCACCGCAGCTGACCACCCATCGCGTCGAGGGTGTACAGGCAGTGGTCGTGGGAGCCGAAGTGCACCCGGCCCTCCGCCACCACCGGGGAGCCCACGACCTCGGCGCCCGCCTGGAAGCGCCAGCGCGGGGTACCGGTCACCGCGTCGAGGGTGTAGAGCGCCTTGCCGCTGCCCAGGTGGACGGCGCCGTGCGCCACCAGGACCGGTTCGGTGGACTGGCGCGACTCGGTGGCGATCCGCCAGCGGTCCCGGCCGTCGGCGGCGTCCAGGGCGTAGACCGTGCCGAGGTAGTCGGCGAGGTAGAGGCCGCCGCCGGTGACGGCCGGGCCGGGCGCGAAGGCGGGCGGACTCAGGAAGGCCGCCGGCGCCTCGAAGTGCCAGCGCACCTCACCGCGCGCGGCGTCCAGGGCCAGCACCCGGGTGCCGGCGACGACGTACACCGCACCGTCCGACGCGGGCAGCAGCCGGACCGGCACGCCGCCGCAGGACGCCGCGTCGCCCACCGGGTACGACCAGCGCTCGACGCCGGTGCGCGCCTCCAGTGCTTTGAGCCGGGCGTCGGCCCAGACGTAGACCGTGCCCTCGTGCTGCACCGGCGCGGCCTCGGGGGTCTCGAACTCGGTCTGGGCGCCGGACAGCTCCCACAGCCGTTCGCCGGTGGCGGCCTCCCGCGCCTGGACGCCGCCGCCCCGGGTGCTGGTGACGACGGTGCCGCGGTCCGCGGTGAGGGCGTAGACCCAGCCCTCGCTGCTCAGCCGCCACAGCTCGCCGCCGTCGGCGGCGTCCAGGGCGTAGAGGGTGGGGCCGTCCGAGGCGTGGATCCGGCCCTCGGCGATCGCCATCGCCCAGGCGACGTCCCGGGTCTTGAACTTCCGCCGGCCGCTGCCCACATCGAGGGCGTGCACCTCGAAGGAGGTGACGTAGAGCAGGTCGTCGGCGACCACCGGGGTGCCCCAGACGTCGTTCGACATCCGGAACCGCCAGGGGCGCCAGCGGCCGGGCTCGGCGGACGGCGGCTCCGGCGGAGCGGACGGCACGGCCTCCCCGCCGGAGCCGCCGCTGCCGGTGACCGCGCCCTGCTGGGGCACTACGGCCGCGGGCGCCCCGGCGGGCGGCCGGACCCAGTTCGTGGCGGGAGCCGGGCCGCGCTGCGGCGGGGCGTCGGCGGCGCGCGGTCCGGGCCCTATCGGGGCGGGCGAACCCCCGAGCCGTACGGGACCGCCGGCGGCGTCCGGGGCCGGTGGGGCGGTGGCGGGCTGGGGCACCGGGGCGGCCGCGCCGCGGGGGTCGGCGGCACGGTGCGCGCCGGGGCCGGCGCCGATCCGGCCGGGCCAGCCCTCGGCCGGCCGGGAGCCCTCGGCCCGCTGCGGCACGGGGTACGGCGGGGCCTGCGGCATGGGCGGCGCGGCCACCGGCTCCCGGCGGGCGTCCCGGGGCGCGGCGGCGGCCCGCGGGACGCTCGGTGCCACGGCGCCCCGGCCGCCGCCGCGCCGCTGCTCGATGAGCGCCACGGCACCGGGCGGCAGCCAGGCGGACGCGGTGCCGCTGTCGTCGCTGCCGGAGCTGAAGAGGTGCGGCGCCAGTTGGGACTGCAGATCGGCCGGGGACGGCCGGTGGGCCGCCTCCATCTGCATGCAGGACTCCATCAGCGGCCGCAGTTCGTCGGGCAGTCCGGCGACGTCGGGGCCTTCCCGCAGCAGCATGAAGACCGTCTCGACGGGGTTGGCGCCGTGGAACGGCGCGTGCCCGGTGGCGGCGAAGACCAGCGTGGAGCCGAGCGAGAAGACATCGCTGGCGCCGGTGACGCTGCGGGAGTCGCGGGCCTGCTCCGGCGACATGTAGGCGGGCGTGCCGACGGCCACGTTGGTCATCGTCAGCCGGGTGTTGGACACCCCGGAGGCGATGCCGAAGTCGATCACCCGGGGGCCGTCCTCGACCACCAGGACGTTCGACGGCTTCAGGTCGCGGTGGACGAGGCCGGCGCCGTGGATGGACTGGAGCGCCTCGGCGATGCCGGCGGCGAGCCAGCGCACCGCCTGGACCGGCAGCGGCCCGCACTCATTGACTATCTCCTCCAGGGAGGGCGCGGGCACGTACGCGGTGGCCAACCAGGGCACGGCCGCCCTGGGGTCGGCGTCGACGACGGCCGCGGTGTAGAAGCCGCTGACCGCGCGGGCCGCCTCCACCTCGCGGGTGAACCGGACCCGGAACAGCTGGTCCTCGGCGAGTTCGGACCGGACCGTCTTGATCGCCACCCGCCGACCGGACGCCGACCGCGCCAGATAGACCAGTCCCATGCCGCCGGCCCCGAGACGGCCGAGGACCTCGAACGGGCCGATCCGCCGGGGATCGTGCTGCGTCAGCTGCTCCACCACTTGCCTGCCACCTCCCCGTGGGGCATAGAACGAGACTCTCCAAAGCCACGCGCCGCCGAGAGCCACTGCCCCGCGCAGCGTCCCACCGCCAGGCCGAAACGGCCGTACGCACCTTGATTCTTCCTGGCCGGGCCGGCGGTTGCGAACCCGGGGCCTGTCGGCCGTGTCACGACTCACCCCCTGCGGTACGCAACAAGGCCATTACCCGGCGTATTCCACCCCGCCCTGACGTGCGCCGATACGTCCGGGGACGGGCGATTGCCGAAGGGTTACCGGCCAGTTGTGGCCCGCTCTGGGGTGCCGTGCGCGGAATTTCCGCCGCCCATCGCCCCATCCGGACGGACTGGTTCCGCCCAGGCGGACGGATCGGAGGATCCCCACCACCCCTTCGACGCCCGACGCGAACCCGGGCGACCAACCACCCTCCGTGGCCGAAAACGTTCCATTTCCCCACCCGTTGCCCGTCCGCATGCCGTCCCCCGCACCCCGCCTTGCGTCAACGGATCAATTCTGCGTCGCCCACGGCGATTTCGCGGTCGTGACACCACGCGCGGCGCGGGGATTCCCCCGCCGTCCTCGCCAGGCACCCGATGCGGCCCGTCCGACCGCTTGTCCACCGATGTTGTCCACAGCCTGTTGATAACAACATTCACTGGATCGGACCAATGCCTGGGAGGCCGCTCCCGGCAGCGGTCAGGCCCGCCACCAGCGCGGCTACGGGCGCCAGGCGGGCCGAACTCCCCCGTCCCCATTTGCAGGCAGCCAAATCGCGCTCCGATCACCCCTCGGTAAGCTGACGGCATGACAGGACAAGTGCGAACCGTCGACGGCAGAGTTGCCGGCCGCCGCGGACAGGCGACGCGGCAAAAGCTCCTCGACTGCCTCAGTGAAATGCTCAGTTCGTCCCCCTATCGGGACGTCAAAGTCATCGATGTGGCCCGAAAGGCGGGCACTTCACCCGCGACGTTCTATCAGTACTTCCCGGACGTTGAAGGTGCGGTCCTCGAAATCGCCGAAGAGATGGCGAAAGAGGGCGCGAGCCTGACCCATCTCGTCGCCGAACGCTCCTGGGTGGGCAAATCCGGTTGGCAGGCCGCCGAGGAGCTGGTCGACGGCTTCCTCTCCTTCTGGCGCAAGCACGACGCCATCCTGCGCGTCGTCGACCTGGGGGCCGCCGAGGGCGACAAGCGGTTCTACAAGCTCCGCATGAAGATCCTCAACGCGGTCACCAACTCCCTTACGGAGTCGATCCAGGAGCTCCAGGCCAAGAACAAGGTGGACAAGGACGTCAGCCCGGCGGCCATGGCCGGCTCCATCGTCGCCATGCTCGCGGCGGTCGCCGGCCACCAGAAGGGCTTCCAGAGCTGGGGCGTCAAGCAGGCCGACCTCAAGCCCAACCTGGCCCTGCTCGTGCACTTCGGCGTCACCGGCAAGAAACCCACCAAGTAGCGGACCGCCCGCCCGGACCCCGAGGGTCCGCGTCGGCGGGACCGCCGCACCGCTCGGGCCGCCGAGCCGCCGTTCCCGCCGAGCCGGAACGCCGAGCCGCACCGTCGCGCCCCAGTCGCCGCACCACCGCCGGGGAGGCCGTCGCATCCCCGATGTCCCGGTGTCGCCGGGGCAGTTCGCCCACGTCGTCCTGTGTCCGTCCTGCCATAGTCGTACCGCGTCGCAGCGGGTGCCGACCGCCCTTCGGGGCCGTACGGCACCCGCTGCGCGCATGACGGCCCGCGTCCGGGCAGGTCAGCGCCGGTCCAGCCGGAACAGCCGGATCTCCCGTTCCAACCGCGCCTGATAGGCCGCGTACGGCGGCCAGAACTCCAGCGCCGCCCGCCAGGCCCGCGCGCGTTCCTCACCGGTGAGCAGCCGGGCCCGCACCGGGACGTCCCGGCCCCGCCAACTCACCTCCGCCTCCGGGTTCTTGATCAAATTGCCGGTCCAGGCCGGGTGTCCCGGACGGCCGAAGTTGCTGCCGATCAGCAGCCAGCCGCCGTCGTCCTGCGGCATGCAGGCCAGCGGGGTGCTCCGCGGCAGGCCGCTCCTGGCGCCGGTGGCGGTCAGCACGACGCCGGGCAGCATCCGGGTGCTGAGCAGCGCCTTCCCGCCGGACAGCCGGTGGACGGTGCGGTCCAGCGCGGGGATGACGTGCGGTGCGATGCGGGCGAACGTCCGGGTCGAGGAGATCTTCTGCACCAGCCGTGTGCGTCGGTCCATCAGGCACCGACCGCCGCTCGCGCCACCGGGCCGGCGGGGTCGTCCGCGCCCGTCCCGTCCGGTCCGCCGGCCCCGAACAGGCCGGCCCGTTCCGCCGCCCGGGCCCGTAGTCGGTGCACCGGCCCCAGCAGCAGTTCGTCGCAGGCCGCCCGCTTGAAGTACAGGTGCGCCGGGTGTTCCCACGTGAAGCCGAGCCCGCCGTGCAGCTGCACCGCTTCGGCGGCCACCGCGCGCAGCGCCTCCAGCGCCTGGGCCAGCGCCAGTCCGCCCGCCCCGGGTTCGCCGCGGGCACCGCCCGCCGCCCAGGCCGCGTAGTACGCCGCGGAGCGCGCCGCCTGCACCGCCACGTACAGGTCGGCGAGCCGGTGCTGCACCGCCTGGAAGGACCCGATCGGCCGGCCGAACTGGGTGCGTTCCTTGACGTAGTCGACCGTGCGGGACAGCGCCGCGTCGGCCGCGCCGACCGCCTCGGCCGCCAGGCACGCGGCCGCCGTCGCCCCGGTGTCGGCCAGCGCCGCGGTCACCGCGCCGTCGTCCCCGGCCGGCTCGGGGCCCAACAACAACTGTGCTGGCACATCGCGGAGTTCGACGCGGGCCTGCGGGCGGGTCTCGTCCACCGCGGTCTGCCGGGTCCGCAGCAGCCCGGGCGTCTCGGCGCCGTCCGGGCCCGTGGCCCGTACGGCCAGGAGCAGGGTCCGGCTGCGCGCGAAGCCGCCGGTGTGCGCGGCGACCACCAGCACGTCCGCGGCGTGTCCGTCGAGGACCTGGCCGGCCTCCCCGTAGAGCCGCCAGGCACCGTCGACCTGCCGTGCCTGGATCCCGCCGGACCGGCCGCCGCCGGCCCAGTCACCGTCGTTCGGCCCGGTCAGCGCCAACGCGGTGGCCAACCGCCCGCCGGGGACGACGAGGGTGGCGGTCAGCTCCCCGGCGGCGAGCGGCGGGAGCAGTGCGGCGCGCTGCTCCTCCCCGCCCAGGGCGAGGATCAGCGGCGCGGCGAGCACGGCGGTGCCGATCAGCGGTGCGGGCAGCAGGGCGCGGCCGGTCTCCTCGCAGGCCAGGGCGAGTTCGGTGGGACCGCAACCGGCTCCGCCGTACGTGGCGGGCAGGGCGAGGCCGGGCAGCCCCAACTGCCCGGCGAGCTGCCGCCACAGTGCCTGGTCGTGGCCGGTCGGGGTGCGGGCCGCCGCCCTGACCTCGTCCGGGCCGCAGCGCTTGGCCAGCAGTGTGCGCAGGGTGCGGCGGATCTCGTCCTGCTCCTCGGTGAACGCGGCATCCATCGGCGGGCTCCTCCCGGCCGTGCGGCGACGCCCGTCCGCTCGAACGGGGTCCGATCTGACGGCCCGTCATAGTAGGGACACCGGCGGCACTTTCCTAGAGACGGACAGGGAAGACGTGCACCGGAGCTCCTCTCGCCCCCTGCCCGCCCCCACAAATCTGATGTACCGTCAGATTCATGAGGCTGACGCCAGGGACCCCTCCTCGACACCGCAAGGTCGCCGTCGCCGGAGTCGCACTCTCCGACTGCGGACGGGTGGACGAGGCCACCCCGTACGCCCTGCACGCCCAGGCCGCCCGTCGGGCGCTCGCCGACTCCGGCCTCGACCGGTCGGTGATCGACGGCTTCGCCTCGGCCGGGCTCGGCACCCTCGCCCCCGTCGAGGTCGCCGAATACCTCGGACTGCGCCCCACCTGGGTGGACTCCACCTCGGTCGGCGGCGCCACCTGGGAGGTGATGGCCGCCCACGCCGCCGACGCCATCGTGGCCGGGCACGCCAACGCCGTCCTGCTGGTCTACGGCTCCACCGCCCGCGCCGACATCAAGGCCGGGCGCCGCACCGCCAACCTCTCCTTCGGCGCCCGCGGCCCGCTCCAGTTCGAGGTCCCCTACGGGCACACCCTGATCGCCAAATACGCCATGGCGGCCCGCCGCCACCAGCACCAGTACGGCACGACCCTGGAACAGCTGGCCCAGATAGCCGTCCAGGCACGGGCCAACGCGGCCACCAACCCGGACGCCATGTACCGCGAGCCGATCACCGTGGACGAGGTGCTGTCCGGCCCGATGGTCGCCGACCCGTTCACCAAGCTGCACTGCTGCATCCGCTCCGACGGCGGCTGCGCGGTCCTGCTGGTCGCCGAGGACCTCGTACCCGACCTCGCCACCCGCCCGGTGTGGGTGCTCGGTTCGGGCACCGCCGTCTCGCACACCACCATGGCGGAGTGGGACGACTTCACCGTCTCCCCCGCCGCCGTCTCCGGCCGGCTCGCCTTCGAACGGGCCGGTGTCCGCCCCGCCGAGATCGACCTCGCCGAGATCTACGACGCCTTCACCTACATGACCCTGGTGACGCTGGAGGACCTCGGCTTCTGTGCCAAGGGGGAGGGCGGGCCGTTCGTCGAGAAGGGGCGGCTGCTGCGGGACGGGGAACTGCCGGTCAACACCGACGGCGGCGGACTGGCCGCCTGCCACCCCGGCATGCGGGGGCTGTTCCTGCTGGTCGAGGCGGTCCGACAGCTGCGCGGCGAGGCCGGCCCGGACCGCCAGGTCCACCGGCCGGACGGCACCCTGCCGCAACTGGCCGTTGCGTCCGGCACCGGCGGCTGGTTCTGCTCCTCGGGGACCGTGGTCCTCGGACGGGGATAGCGGCCCGCCCGCCGATGACCGGAACGGCCTCCGCGAACCGGCCGAGGGCGGCCGTCGCCCCTTCCGCCCGCACCCCGAACACCCCGCGTACGCTGCCTGGCATGCCCGACCACACGGATCACCGCGCCACCGGGGCCGTTCCGGACCCCGACGCCGGCGCGCCCGCGGCCCCCGGGCCGGCGGCCGACGCCGACGCCCTCGCCTTCCGCACGCTCCTGCGCGGTCTGCGGGTCTGGGACGGCGAGCTGCCGGCCTTCGCCGCCGAGCGGGCACCGGCCGAGCCGCTGCCGCTGTTCCGGCAGTGGCTGCGCGAGGCCGCCGAGGCCGGTGTTCCCGAGCCGCACACCATGTCCCTGGCCACGGCGGACGCGGCCGGCGACCCCTCCGTGCGGATCGTGATGCTGCACGACGCGGACGAGCGCGGCTGGCACTTCGGCACCCACCGCGACAGCCGCAAGGGCCGCGAGCTGGCCGCCCGCCCCCGCGCCGCGCTGGCCTTCTACTGGCCGGCGGTCGGCCGCCAGGTGCGGGTCCACGGCACGGTGACCGCGGCGGGGCCCCAGGAGAGCGCGGCCGATCTGCACCACCGCTCCACGGGCGCACTGGCCGCCGCCCTGGTGGGCCGCCAGAGCCAGGTGCTCGGCTCGGCCGAGGAGCTGGCCCGCGCCGCGGACGCCGCCTGGGAACGCGCCCGGCGCGAACCGGACGCACCGGTGCCGAGCTGGACGCTGTACGTGCTCCGCGCCGACGAGGTCGAGTTCTTCCAGGGCGACCAGCACCGGCGTCAGCACGTACGCCTCAACTACCGCCGTGGCGCGGGCGGTTGGGAGCGGGAACTGCTCTGGCCGTGAGGCGGGGCGGCAGCGGCGCCGCCGTGCCGATCGGCCGCCGCGGGCGGCTACAGCTGCTGGTACATGACGTGCAGCCCCACGTAGCCACGACCGGGGTGGTGGAAGCCCTCGGGGATGGTCGTCATGATCCGGAAGCCGAGCGACTGCCAGAGGGCGACCGCGCCGGTATTGGTCGCCACCACCGCGTTGAACTGCATCCCCCGGTAGCCCTCGGCACGGGCCCAGGCCAGGGCGTGCTCCCCCAGCGCCCGCCCGGTGCCGCGCCGGCGGTGCCGCGGGTCGACCATGAAGCTGGCGCTGGCGACGTGCGCGCCGTTCCCCATCTGGTTGGGGTTCATCTTGGCCGAGCCGAGCACCGTTCCGCGGTCGTCGACGGCGATCACCGTGCGGCCCGGCGGGCGGAGCATCCACAGGTCGCGGGCGGCCGGCTCGTCGATGTCCTGGGGGTAGGTGTAGGTCTCGCCGGCCCGTACGACGGAGCGGAAGAAGGGCCAGATCGACGGCCAGTCGGCCGGGTTCGCGTCTCGAATCAGCACGCGGGCAGCCTCCCCGAGAAGCCCGTCCCGCGCCACTCCATTAGTCCGGCGGGCGCGCGGGCGCGCGGGCGGGCGCCTCACGCCGGCCGGAACACCGCCACCGCGCACCCACCGTCCCCCGCCGGCCCGTCGCCGTCCCCCGCCGCCGGCACGGTGCGGAAGTGCACCGCGAGCGGCATCCCGATCCGCAGCTCCGACTCCGCGCAGTCGGTCACCTCGGTCATCATCCGCGGGCCCTCGGCGAGTTCGACGACCGCGGCGACGTACGGAACCCGGTCGCCGAACGGCGGCAGGTCGTTGCGGTGCACGACGGACCAGGTGTAGAGGGTGGCCCGCCCGGCGGCCGGCTCCCAGACGACGTCCTCGCTCCAGCACCGCGGGCAGAACTCCCGCGGATAGTGGTGCACGGCCCAGCACCCCGCGGCCCGGCACCGGCGCAACAGCAGCCGCCCCTCGGCCGCCGCGGCCCAGTACGGCCGGGTGAAGGCGTCCACCTCCGGCCGGTCGAACCGCACCGCCGCGCGCCCCGGCGGGGCCGCCGCCCCCGGCGCCCGCCCCGCCCTTCCGGCGTCGTCCCGCACGACCATCCCGACACTCCCCCCAACAGATCCGTCATGTCTGACTCTGCATCAGTTCACTGCGTCCGGCCAGTCCAGCCCATCGGCCGCCGGTCCGCAAGAGGGTCGTCGATCCCACCCCCGCCGGACGGCGCCGCGAAGCTTTACCGCGCACACCCATTCCTGACATGGCGTCAGTTCAGTAATCTGACTATGCGTCAGCTACTGCTGAGCGCGGTACGGCGCGCAGTCCACGAGAGCCGTCACACAGGAGCGGGCGTCTGCGATGCTTGGATCGACTCACGGCACCCTCACCACGCACTCCCGGCCGGCCCGCGTCGTGGCCTGCGGGGAGCACCCACCCCACACCGTCCACGGCATCGCCGACCCCGACGGCGCCGACGGCCCGCGGCCCGCCGGCGCCGCCACCGGCCCGGCCGGCACCGACCGGGACGTCAGCGGGCGCCCGCTGTACGCGCCGGTGCCCGACCTGGACCGTTTCTTCCGGCCCGAGTCGGTGGCCGTGATCGGCGCCTCGGACCGCGAGGGCCGACCCAACACCGGCATCACCCGGCAGCTGATCGCCTGGGCCGAGCGGGTCGGCGCCCGGCTCCACCCCGTCAACCCCGGGCGCGAGCGGGTCTTCGGCCTGCCCTGTCACGCCGGCATCGGCGCACTGCCGGAGCCGGTCGACCTGGCCGTGCTGCTGGTCGGCGACCCGCTGCCGCTCATCGGCCAACTGGCCGACGCCAAGGTGAAGTTCGCGGTGGCCTTCGCCTCCGGCTTCGCCGAGACCGGCGCGGACGGCGCGGCCGCCCAGGCCCGGCTGGCCGACGCCGTGGCCCGCTCCGGCCTGCGCCTGCTGGGCCCCAACACCAACCTCAACGCCTTCGAGGCGTTCCGCGACGACCTCGACGGCCCGGCCATCGCCCTGATCACGCAGTCGGGCCACCAGGGCCGGCCGGTCTTCACCCTCCAGGAACTGGGCGTCCGCCTCTCGCACTGGGCGCCGACCGGCAACGAGGCCGACCTGGAGACCGCCGACTTCCTCTCCTACTTCGCCACCCGCCCCGAGGTCGGCGCGATCGCCGCGTACGTGGAAGGGCTCAAGGACGGCCGCAGCTTCCTGCTCGCCGCCGACCGTGCCGCCCGCAACAAGGTGCCGGTGGTCGTCGTCAAGGTCGGCCGCACCGAGGCCGGCGCCCGGACCGCCGCCTCGCACACCGGCAAGCTCACCGGCGCGGACGAGGTGGTGGACGCGGCACTGCGGCAGTTCGGCGTGATCCGGGTGGACGGCCTCGACGAGCTACAGGACACCGCGGCGCTGCTGGCCCGCGCCAAGAAACCCACCGCCGAGGGCGTCGCGGTCTACTCGATCTCCGGCGGCACCGGCGCCCACTTCGCCGACCTGGCGACCGCGGCGGGCCTGACCCTGCCCGCCCTGTCCGACGCCAAGCAGAGCGAACTCCACCAGTGGATACCGGACTACCTCAACGTCGCCAACCCGATCGACAACGGCGGGCACCCGGTCGGCGACTGGCGCGGCCGCAAGATCATCGACGCGATCCTGGCCGACCCGTCCGTCGGCGTCCTGATCTGCCCGATCACCGGCCCCTTCCCGCCCATGAGCGACAAGCTGGCGCAGGACCTCGTCGACGCGGCGGAGCAGACGGACAAGCTGGTGTGCGTGGTCTGGGGGTCCCCGGTCGGCACCGAGGACGCCTACCGCCGCACCCTCCTCGGCTCCTCCCGCGTGGCGACCTTCCGCACCTTCGCCAACTGCATCACCGCCGTCCGCGCCCACCTCGACCACCACCGCTTCAGCGCCGGCTACCGCTCCCCCTTCGACGACGCCCCCCGCACGCCCTCCCCCTCCGCCCGCAAGGCCCAGGCCCTGCTGCGGCCCGGCCAGCAGCTCAGCGAGCACGCGGCGAAGCAACTGCTGCGCGCCTACGGCATCCGCGTCCCGCGGGAACAGCTGGTGACCAGCGCGGCGGCGGCCGTCCGGGCGGCGAGCCAGGTCGGCTACCCGGTCGTGCTGAAGGGCTCCGGCCCGGAACTGGCACACAAGACCGAACTCGGCCTGGTCAAGGTCGCCTTGACCTCGGCGAGCCAGGTCCGGGACGCCTACCGCGAACTGACCGACATCGCCCGCTACGAGGACCTGCCGCTGGACGGCGTCCTGGTCTGCCAGATGATCGAACGGGGCGTCGAGATGGTCGTCGGCGTCACCCCCGACCCGCTCTTCGGGCCGACCGTCTCCGTCGGCCTCGGCGGGGTGCTGGTGGAGGTCCTCAAGGACATCGCGGTCGGCGTCCCGCCCTTCGGGGAGGAACACGCCCGCACCATGCTGCGCCGGCTGCGCGGGCACGCGCTCCTGGAAGGCGTCCGCGGCATGCCGCCCGCCGACATCGACGCGCTGGTCGAGACCGTGCTGCGGGTGCAGCGGATGGCCCTCGAACTCGACGGCGAACTGGCCGAGTTGGACATCAACCCGCTGGTCGTGCTGCCCCGCGGGCAGGGCGCCGTGGCCCTGGACGCCCTCGCGGTGTGCCACTGACCACCGGCCGACCGCCCGCGTCCGCGCCCCCCGTCCGCCCACTGCCCCGGAGCCGCTCCCCCATGACCTCCGCACCGTCCCCCCGTCCCGCACCGGCCACCGACCCGACCACCGGCCCGGCCGCCGCCGACCCGCTCGACGCCCTGGTGCTCCACGCCACGCACGACGGCGTCGCCCACCTCACCCTCAACCGCCCCGACGCCCTCAACGCCCTCACCTGGGACATGCGCGAACGCCTCATCGCCCGGCTCGCCGACGCCTCCGCCGACCCGGACGTCCGCGCCGTGGTGCTCACCGCGACCGGCAAGGGCTTCTGCGCCGGCGCCGACCTGCGCGGCGCACCGGCCACCGGCGACCGGGTCGCCGGCGACGTCGCCCGGATGATCCGCAACGGCGCGCAACGGCTCGTCGCCGCCGTCCTGGACTGCGAGAAACCGGTGATCGCCGCCGTCAACGGCACCGCCGCCGGCATCGGCGCCCACCTCGCGTTCGCCTGCGACCTGGTGCTGGCCGCCGAATCCGCCCGCTTCATCGAGGTGTTCGTCCGCCGCGGCCTGGTCCCGGACGGCGGCGGCGCCTACCTGCTGCCCCGACTCGTCGGCCCGCAGCGCGCCAAGGAGCTGATGTTCTTCGGGGACGCCGTGCCGGCCGCCGAGGCCGCGCGGCTGGGCCTGGTCAACCGGGTCGTCCCGGACGGGGAGTTGGCGAAGACCGCCGGCGAGTGGGCCGGGCGGCTCGCCGCCGGCCCCACCCGCGCCCTCGCCCTCACCAAGGCGCTGGTCAACGCCTCCTTCGACGGCGACCGCGGGACGTCGTTCGCGGCCGAGGCCACCGCCCAGGAGATCAACATGACGACGGCGGACGCACAGGAAGGCGTCGCCTCCTTCGTCGAGCGCCGCCACCCCACGTACCGGGGCCGGTGACGCCCGCCCCGCTCCCCCGCGCGCCCGGCCGCCTCACCGGCCGGCCGCCGGGCACTCGGGCACCTCCCGGGTGTTGCGGGTGCGCACCCCGGGCAGCCACCCCTCCACCCCCTGCCCGGTGCGCACCCGGTACCAGCGGGTGGAGGTGACGCCCTGCTCGTCCCGCACCAGTTGCCCGTCCGGCACCACGCACCGGGCCGCGAGCACCTCCCCGTGCCACACCCGCCCCGCGGTGTTGTCGCGCGCCGCGTACGCCCGGTGCGGATCCACGGCCAGCCGCAGCGCGCACTCCAGGGTGTGCCGCGGGCGGCACGCCGCCTCGCCGTTGTAGACCGTGAGCGGCACCGTGCGCGGCGGCCCGGCCGGCCTGACCTCCACCGCCGCGGGCCGCAGGAACGCCCACCAGACGCCCAGCACCACCGCCGCCACCGCTGCCGCGACCGCCACCACGACGGCGTACGGGTGCCGCCGCGGCAACCGGGCCGCGCCGCGGCGCCCCGCGGCCCCCGCGGCGGCGGCCGAACGCCCGTCCGGTGCGGGCCCCTTGACCCGTTCCCACAGCCCCGGCGGCGTGTCGATCTCCTCGTCGGCCGCCCGCAGTCTCGCCCGCAGCAGCGCCTCGACCTCGCCGTCGCCGCCCGCGCCGTCCCGTGGCCCCGCGCCCACCGTGCCGCTCACCTCCCGGCCTGCCCGTGCTCCGATTCAACGAGGTACGCGCGCAGCCTGTCCAGGGCACGGGCCCGGTGCCGGGCGGCGGTGCCGCGGTGCACCTTCATGATCTTCGCGGCCTGGTCGATCGTGTACCCGTCGAGGTCCACCAGGATGACGATCCCGGCCTGCCGGTGCGACAGCCGCCCCAACAGCCGGACCGCCTCCAGCTCCGCGTGCCGCCGCCCCACCCCGCCGTCCCACCCGCCGGACCCGCCCGCGGCGCCCGGCCCCGCCCCGGCCCCCGGCCCGTCCACCGCGTCGACCGCCTCCACCAGCACCTGCCGCCGCTCCTTGCGGTGGGCGTCCCGGGCCACGCTGAGCACGGCGGTGAAGGCGTAGGCGTACGGCTCCGGGTGGGCGAGGAAGCGCTGCGGGCGGGCGGCGAGCTTGAGGTACGCCTCGTGCACCACGTCCTCCGCCGACTGGCGCGGGCCGGCGAGCAGCACGGCCCGCCGGTAGAGCCGCGGCAGCAGCCCGCAGAAGACCTCGTCGAACGTCGCCGCCGCGGCGTCCGAGCCACCCGGCGGGCCGGGCGGTGCGGACCCCGGGTGCGAGCCCTGCGCCCCCGTCGGACGGGCCTTCGGGGGCCCGGCGGCCGACCAGGAGGTCGGCGGTGTCGCATCGGCCATGACCGGAACACTCCCCCGTGCTTGGCTACGGCGCGGCCGAGGCGGAAGGTACCCGAGCGCTCGGCAGGCAATCAGGAACGCGGCGTCCAATCTGCCCCGAACCACCATGATCCGGCCGGCTTTTCCGCACCAAACCACCCGTGGGAGTGGCGCGCCCACCCTTCCGATCTGACGATGCATCAGATTCAATGGGAGGCACCAGCCCGCCGAACACCACGAGGGGACGGAAGCCATGATGGGACACGCCGGAATGGCGGCCACCGCCATTCGCTACCTCCGCTCCGTCGGCGCCCCCACCACCGCCGCACCGTCGACGGCGCCCGCCCGCACCACCGCCCCGCGCCCCCCGTTGCGCGCCGTGCGCGACGGCGAGCGCGCCCCCCTCGATCCGGCCGAACTCCGCGCCGTGCTGGGCCACTTCGCGAGCGGCGTCACGCTCGTCACGGCCCCCGGCGAGCCGCAGCCGGCCGGCTTCGCCTGCCAGTCCTTCGCCTCGCTCTCCCTGGACCCGCCCCTGGTGGCGTTCATGGTCGCCCGCACCTCGACGACCTGGCCGCGACTGGCGCGGGCCGGCGTGTTCTGCGTCAACGTCCTCGGCGCCGACCAGGGCGACCTCTGCCGGGCGTTCGCGGTCAGCGGCGCCGACAAGTTCGCCGGCGTCCGGCACACCCCGGCACCGGCCACCGGCTCCCCCCGCCTCGCGGACGTGCCCGCCTGGATCGACTGCGTGGTGCACGCCGTGCACACCGGCGGCGACCACCTCATCGTCGTCGGCCGCGTCGAGGCCCTCGGCACCGACCCGACCGCCGCGGCCCGCGGCCCGCTGCTCTTCCACCGCGGGGCGTTCGGCCGCTTCGCCACCTGACGGCCACCGGACGGGCCACCCCGGGGGGACCCGGGCGCGCGGTCAGGAACCGGTCGCCGCCGGCCGCCGCCCCCGCAACACCAGCGCCATCAGCGCCGCCACCGCGCACAGCGCGCCGGAGGCGTACCAGACCGGGTCGTAGGTGCCGAGCGCGTCGCGGGCCAGGCCGCCCAGGTAGGCGATGAGCGCGGCGCCGACCTGGTGGGCGGCGAGGACCCAGCCGAAGACGATGGCGCTGTCGTCGCCGTAGTGGGCGCGGCACAGGGCCAGGGTCGGGGGAACGGTCGCGACCCAGTCGAGGCCGTAGAAGACGATGAAGAAGACCATCGGGGGATGGACGGTGGCGGAGAGCAGGACGGGCAGGAAGAGCAGCGAGACGCCGCGGAGGGCGTAGTAGACCGCGAGCAGGCGGCGGGTGTCGAAGCGGTCGGTGAGCCAGCCGGAGCCGATGGTGCCGGCGATGTCGAAGACGCCGATCACGGCGAGCAGTCCGGCGGCCGCCGTCATGGGCATGCCGTGGTCGTGGGCGGCGGGCACGAAGTGGGTCTTGACCAGGCCGTTCGTGGTGGCGCCGCAGATCGCGAAGGTGCCGGACAGCAGCCAGAAGGGCGCCGTGCGGGCCGCCGAGAAGAGGGCGGCCAAGGCGCGGCGGGCGGCGCCGCGCTGCGGGGGCGGCTTGGGGACGAACTCCGCCGAGCCGTAGGGGGCGGTGCCGACGTCGGCCGGGTGGTCGCGCAGCAGGAGCCACACCAGCGGGACGACGGCGAGGGCGGCCAGGGCGACGGTGACCGCGGCCGGGCGCCAGGAGTGCCGCTCGACGATCATCGACAGCAGCGGCAGGAAGACCAGTTGGCCGGAGGCGCCGGCCGCCGTCAGGATGCCGGTGACCAGGCCGCGGCGGGCGGTGAACCAGCGGTTGGTGACGGTCGCGGCGAACGCCAGCGCCATCGAGCCGCTGCCCAGACCGACCAACACGCCCCAGAGCAGCACCAGTTGCCAGCTGGCGGTCATGAAGACTGTAAGGCCGGCGCCGACCGCGATCACGGTCAGCGCCGCGGCCACCACCCGCCGGACGCCGAAGCGGTCCATCAGGGCGGCGGCGAACGGCGCGGTCAGCCCGTAGAGCGCGAGGTTGACCGAGACCGCAAGGCCGATCGTGCCGCGCGACCAGTGGAACTCGGCGTGCAACGGGTCGATCAGCAGCCCCGGCAGGGAGGCGAAGCCGGCCGCGCCGATGAGGGTCAGGAAGGTGACGGCGGCGACCGACCAGGCCCGGTGCGGACGCCGCCGGACGGCGGCCGGACCGGGTGGCGGCCCCGCGCTCACGGAGGCGTCGGCGTCGGCGGGTGCGGGCTGCTCGGGCAAGGTACGGGTCACCCGAGCAGCTTCGACGAGCCGGCCCGACCGAACGAGTGGCCGAACGGACAGGGATCGCAAGGATCAGGCCAGCCCCCCCCCGGCGCCCGGCCCCCTACTCCGCCCCGAAGACCAGCACCGCCCGCGCCACCCGCCCGCGGTGCGCGTCCTCCGCCGCCTTGGCGAAGTCCGCCACCCCGTACGTCGCGGTCACCAACTCGTCCAGCAGCAGCCGCCCTTCGCGGTACAGCCGGGCGTAGAGCGCGATGTCCCGTTGCGGGCGGGCGGAGCCGTAGCGGCAGCCGAGGATGGACTTGTCCAGGTACATGGCCGAGACCAGGAAGGACGCCTCGGCGGTGGCCGGCGGGACGCCCAGGAGCACCGCCTGCCCGTGCCGGTCCAACAGGTCGATCGCCTGCCGGATCAACCGGGTGCTGCCCACGCACTCGAAGGTGTGGTCGGCGCCGGTCGGCAGGATCTCCCGCACCGCCTTGACGGCGTCCGGCACGGCCGAGGCGTCGACGAAGTGCGTCGCGCCGAACTGCCGGGCCGACGCCTCCTTGGCCGGGTTGGCGTCCACCGCCACGATCGCCGAGGCGCCCGCGATCCGGGCGCCCTGGAGCACGTTGAGGCCGATGCCGCCGGCGCCGATCACCACCACGGAGTCCCCGCGGTCCACCCGCGCCCGGTTCAGCACCGCGCCCACCCCGGTCAGCACGCCGCACCCGATCAGCGCGGCCGACGTCAGCGGGATGTCCTTCGGGATCTTCACCGCCTGGACCGCCTTGACGACCGTCCGCTCCGCGAACGCCGAGTTCGACGCGAAGTTGTACAGCTGCGCGCCGCCCCGCCGGAACGGCGTACCGGGCATCCCGATCGCCTTGCGGCACATCGTCGGCCGTCCGCGGTCGCACTCCGCGCACGCACCGCAGTTCGCCAACGTCGAGAGCGCCACGTGGTCACCGGGCACCACGTGGCTCACGCCCGCCCCCACCGCCTCGACCACTCCCGCGCCCTCGTGCCCGAGCACCACCGGCACCGGGAACGGGATCGTCCCGTCGATCACCGACAGGTCGCTGTGGCACAACCCGGCTGCCCGGATCCCCACCAGCACCTCGCCCGGCCCCGGATCCCGCACCTCCAGGTCGTCCACGAACCGGGCCTGTTCACCGTCGAAAATGACGCCTTTCATCCCCGCTCCACTCTGGGCAGGCCGAGCACCCGCTCGGCGATGATGTTGCGCTGGATCTCGTCCGAGCCGCCGTAGATCGTGTCGGCCCGGGTGAACAGGAACAGCCGCTGCCAGTCGTCGAGCGCGTACGGCGCCGCGGCGGACCAGTCGGCGGGCCCCACGGCCGCGACCGCACCCCGCACCCGCATCGCCACCTCGCCCAACCGCTGGTGCCACCCGCCCCACAGCAGCTTCGCCACGCTCGGCGCCCCCGCGTCGCCGGTCGCCCCCAAGGTCCGCAGCGCGTTCCACCGCATGACCCGCAACTCGGCCCACTGGCGCACGAGTTGCCCGCGCAGCACAGGGTCACGCACCGCACCCACCCGCACCGCGGCCTCGATCACCTCCCCCAACTCCTGGGCGAACCCGATCTGTTGGACGAGCGTCGACACCCCGCGTTCCAGGGCGAGCAGCCCCATCGCCACCCGCCAGCCGGCGCCCTCGCCGCCCACCACGTGGTCGACGTGCGCCACCGCCCCGTCGAAGAACACCTCGTTGAACTCCGCGGTCCCGGACATCTGCCGGATCGGCCGCACCTCGATCCGCCCCGGCTGGTCCATCGGCACCAGCAGGAACGACAGCCCGCGGTGCCGCCGCTCCCCCGGATCGGTGCGCGCCAGGACGAAGCACCAGTCGGCCTCCGCGGCCAGTGAGGTCCACACCTTCTGGCCGTTGACCCGGTAGCCGGCCCCGTCCCGGACCGCCGTCGTCCGCAGCCCGGCCAGGTCCGACCCGGCCTCCGGCTCGCTGTAGCCCTGGCACCACAGTTCCTCGCCCCGCGCCACGGCCGGCAGGAACCGCTTCCGCTGCGCCGCGTCCCCGTACGCGATCAGGGTCGGCGCCAGCAGGTTCTCCCCGATGTGGCCCACCCGCCCCGGCGCCTGGGCCCGGGCGTACTCCTCCGCCCACACCACCTGCTGCGTGAGCGACCCGGCCCGGTTCCCGTACGCCCCGTGCGCCCGGTCCCACCCCAGCCCGATCCACCCCCCGCGCCCCAACTCCCGCTCCCAGCGCCGCCGGACGGCACCCCCGACGTGCTCGCTCCCCGGCCCACCGCCCGCCCCCAACGCGGCGAACTCCCCCACGAGATGCGCCGCGAGCCACCCCCGCACCTCACCCCGAAACCCCTCGTCCGCAAACCCGAACTCCACCCGATCCTCCCTCCCACACCAGCCCCATCGCCCCTCTCCCCACCCACCAACGGGAGGGGGCGGGCCGGAGGGGGTGGTGTGCAGGACGTAAAGCGCAGCAGTCCTGCACACCACCCCCGCAGGCCCGACACCGCACCCAACAGCCCCGCGCCGCAGGCGCAAAGCAAAACCCACGGCGGGAAACCCGCCCACGCACACCAAGGCCCCACACAGAAGCCGCCGCAGCCGCAAAGGCGAACCCCCACGGCGGGAAACCCAACAACGTGGGAAAAACCAAGCGCCAGCGCTAACCGTTCGGCCGCTCCTTGGCCGCCGCCGCCCTGGCCATCTCCTCCAGTTGCGCCAGCATCGGCATCGGGTCGACGCCCACCGGCCCGGCCACCGCCTCCGCGACCCGCTCCGGCGTCCACCACCGGCCCCCGCCGGCGTCGGCGGGCCGTTCCCCGTCGGCGTGCACCGCACGCAGTTCCACCGGCTGGGCCCACACCGCGATCTTCGGCCCCGCCACGGTGTAGACCTGGCCGGTGACCGCGTCGGCGCGCGCCCGTTCGCTGAGCAGGTAGACGACGAACGCCGCCACGTCCTCCGGCTCGCCGATCTCCTTGAGCTCCATCGGGACGTTGGCCGACATCCGGGTCCGGGCGACCGGCGCCACCGCGTTGGCCGTGACCCCGTACTTGTGCAGGCCGAGCGCCGCGCTGCGCACCAGCGAGATGATCCCGCCCTTCGCCGCGGAGTAGTTGGCCTGGGCGACGCTGCCCTGGTGGTTGCCGCTGGTGAAGCCGATCAGCGTGCCGGACTTCTGCTTGCGCATCACCGCCGCGGCGGCCCGGAACACCGTGAAGGTGCCCTTGAGGTGCGTGGCGACGACCGGGTCCCACTCCTCCTCGGACATGTTGAAGAGCATCCGTTCGCGCAGGATGCCGGCCACGCACACCACGCCGTCGATCCGGCCGTACTCGGCCAGCGCGGTGTCCACGATGCGCTGGCCGCCGGCCATGGTGGCGACGTCGTCGGCGACCGCGACGGCCGTGCCGCCGGCCGCCTCGATCTCCTTGACCACCGCCTGGGCCACCGCACTGCTGGGCGCACCGCCCTCGATGGACACGCCGTAGTCGTTGACCACCACCTTCGCGCCCTCGGCGGCCGCCGCCAGGGCGACGGCCCGGCCGATGCCGCGGCCGGCCCCCGTGACGGCGACCACCTTGCCGGCCAAGAAGTTCCCCATGCCGCGCCCCTTCCCACGGTTTCTGACGGACCGTTAGATTTTTGAGCAGACGTGGTGCGAGCACAAGACCCCGGACACAACCCCAGGGAGTCAAGGTGGCACGATGCGCCAGTACGACACAGGACGCATCACCAGAGGCACCGGCGCACCGCACCGCCCGCGCCCCGCTTCGGAACCGACCGACCGCACCCGACGCCAAGGAGCACCCATGCCCCTGCCGCAGGAGTTCCACGACCTCGCCCGGCGCGTGAACAACTGGGGCCGCTGGGGGCCGGACGACGAGCTCGGCACCCTGAACCTGATCACCCCGGACGTGGTGCGCGCCGCCGCCGCGACCGTCCGCAGCGGCCGCCGCGTCCCGCTCGCCCTCCCGCTCCAACAGGACGGCGTGCAGAACGGCATGATCCTGGGGCGGGTCAACCCGCTGCACACCATGGTCGCCATCAACCACGAACTCTTCGGCCCGGGCACCGTCGCCGTCTCCGACGACACCGTCACCATGGGCCTCCAGGCCGCCACCCACTGGGACGCCCTGACCCATGTCTCGCACTCCGGGCGGTTCTACAACGGCCGCCCCGCCGACATCGTCACCCCGCACCGCGGCGCCACCGCCCTGGGCATCGAGAAGGCCGCTCCGGTCGTCTCCCGCGGCGTGCTGCTCGACGTGGCCCGGGCCCACGGCACCGCGCGACTGCCGGGCGGGCACGCGATCACGCCGGAGGACCTGGACGCCGCCGAGGAGTTGGCCGGCACCACGGTCCGCGCCGGCGACGTCGTACTGGTGCGGACCGGACAGCTCCAGCACTACCTGGCCGGCGACCGGGACGCGTACGCGATGCCGTCGCCCGGACTGTCGCTGCGCACGCCGGAGTGGTTCCACGCCCGCGACGTCGCCGCGGTCGCCAACGACACCCTGGTCTTCGAGGCCTTCCCGCCGGAGATCGAGGGCCTGTGGCTGCCGGTGCACGCCCTGCACCTGGTCGAGATGGGCATGCTCCAGGGCCAGAACTGGAACCTGGAGGAACTGTCGACGGCCTGCGCCGAGGAGGGCCGCTACGCCTTCCTGCTGACCGCGACGGCCGAACCGTTCGTCGGCGGCACCGGGAGTCCGGTCGCGCCGGTGGCGGTGCTCTGAGGCGCGGCGGGGCGCCCCGGGCCGGCCGGGTGGCGGCGCGCGCTGCGCGTCCCGAGCACGGCACCGCGGTCCGCCACCCGGCTCCGGGCCGCGATCCGCACCCGCCGGGGCCGCGGGCCACCGGCCCGGCGCGACCTCGCCGTCCCCTCACGGCGCATCGCTGCCCCCAAGCGCGATCGCCGAGGCACACCACATCACCACCTGGTCTGGGCTAACTCCCCGCCAGGCGAACCGATTCAGCGGGCTACGCCCTATTTGTCGCGGCGCACGCGGGGTCGTACGTCCCCAGGTCCGCGCCGGCCGTCAGCAGGAGCGACTGCCCGCGGTCCACCTCGCACCAGATCCGCTTGCCGGCCCCCTCCTGCTGCCACCCCCAGCGGTCCGCGAGGCCGTCGACGAGTTCCAGGCCGCGGCCGTTGGTGTCGTCCCCCTCCGCGTGCCGCGGGCGCGGCGGGCGGGCGCTGGCGTCCACCACCTCGACCCGCACGGTGGCCACCACGGCGCCGGAGCCCGAGAAGCAGATCCGCAGCCGGGCCGCCGAGCCGGTGTGCACCACCGCATTGGTGACCAACTCGGAGATCAGCAGGATCAGCGTCTCGGCGAGCGGCTCGTCCGCCCCTATGCCCGACCCCGCGAGCCTCGACCGGGCCCACCGTCGGGCCCGCCCCACTTCCGCGGGGTCGGGCCGCACTTCCAACTGCACCTGAAGCACCTGCACCGCTCACACCATCCGAACCGGCGGAAACATCGCCTCGCGCCTCCACGGAATCACGGTGCGTGACTCCGGCGAAGCACAGCATGGTTGACGTTCAGTCACCGCAACAACCGCTTCGGGCATATTCCAGCGCAAGGGAGTATGCGTGCGGCATACTGTGCGACGCACAGCGCGGGGAGTCGAACATGGGGGGTCGTCGGGGCCTCGCCCGAGGCGAGCGGCGTGCAGTCGGTACCCCGGAGCCGTCCTTCCGACGGCACCGTGACCATTGCGCCACCGAACCACTCGCACCCCACGGAGGGTACCCGAGCGGGCCGCCGACTCCCGCCTGTGACGAGTCACGCCTAGGACACAACCCGATATCGACCCTCCGTGACCGCTTCTGCGTGCGGGGTCCGACATTCCGCACGCGGGCTGCCAGAGTCTGACACCGACGCCGCGTTCGCCACGCTCCGTGATCACCCGCGGGCGCCGGCGCACACCCTCACACCACCAGGGCGGCCGCCCACCGCTCCGTCGCCTCCTGCGCACCGCCCCACTGCACGGCCCGCAGCCAGGCCCGTTTGAGGTGCAGGTGGACGTCTGCCTCCCAGGTGAAGCCCATGCCGCCGTGTACCTGGAGGCAGTCCCGGGCGTTGTCCACCGCGGCCTCGTCCGCCAGCAGCTTGGCGCCCGTGACGTCGAGCGCGTCGCCGGTCACCGCCGCCGCGTAGACCGCGGCGCGGGCCAGCTCGGCGCGGACCAGCATCCCGGCGCACAGGTGCTTGACGGCCTGGAAGGAGCCGATGGGCGCGCCGAACTGGGTGCGCTGCCGGGCGTGTCCGACCGCCATCTCCACCGTCCGGGCCGCGCTGCCGAGCTGCTGGGCGGCGGTGAGCAGGGCCGCCTCGCGGCGCAACCGGGGCACGTCGAGGCCGTCGCAGGGCGTGCCGTGCGGCCAGTCGGTGACGCGGGCGAGCGGGGTGAGCGGGTCCACGGAGGCGTAGGGGGCGCGGGCGACCTCGCCGGGCACGCTCTGGCGCGCCCGGCCGACGTGCTCCGGCGCACGTCCCCCCAGGAAGATCAACAGGTCGCAGTCGGCCGGGTGTTCGCACAGCACCGGCTCGGCCGATCCGTCACACAGCGCGACGATCCGCTCTCCGGTCGCCACCCCGTCCACCGCGCCGGCCAGGAGGTGGCCGGCCACCAGCGGCCCCGGCAGCAGCGCCCGGCCGGCCTCCTCGAAGACCACGGCGGCCTCGGGCAGCCCCAGCCCGACCCCGCCGTCCGCCTCCGGCAGGCGCAGCGCGAAGAACCCGGCGTCGGCCAGTTCGCGCCACAGCGCGCGGTCCAGCGCCGGGTCGTCGACGGCCGCGCGCAGCCGGTCGCGGCCGAAGCGGCCGGTCAGCAACTCCCGGGTGCCGTCCCGCAACGCCCGTTGATCAGCGGTGAGTTGGAAGTCCACCGGCCGCTCACCGCCCCTTCGGCAGGCCGAGGATCCGCTCGGCGACGATGTTGCGCTGGATCTGCGAGGTGCCCGCGGCGATGGTGTACGACAGGGCGGAGAGCCGGTCGGCGACCCAGGGGTGCGCGGCGTCCAGCGCCTGGCCGCCGAGCACCTCGGCCGCCGCGTCGTACAGCTCCTGGCGGGCGTGCGAGTAGCGCAGCTTGAAGACCGAGCCGCCGGTGCCGGGGACGCCGCCGGTGCGCTGGGCCTCGCTGACGTTCCACTGGGTCAGCCGCCACAGGGCGGCGAACTCGACGTTCAGCCGGCCCAGTCGGCGGCGGAGCACGGCGTCGTCCCAGCGGCCGTTGGCCCGGGCAGTGCGGGCGAGTTCGGCGAGCACCCGGCGGCAGGCCACCACCTCGCCGACGAAGGCGGTGCCGCGCTCGAAGGAGAGCGTCACCACGGTCACCCGCCAGCCGTCGTGCTCGGCGCCGATGCGGTGGTCGACCGGGACCCGGACCTCGTCGAGGAACACCTCGGCGAACTCCGTGGAGCCGGCCAGCGTGCGCAGCGGCCGCACGGTCACCCCGGGGGCGTCCATCGGCATCGCCAGCCAGCTGATGCCGCGGTGCCGGGGGGCCTCGGGGTCGGTGCGGACGAGCAGTTCGCACCAGTCGGCGACCTCGGCGTGCGAGGTCCAGATCTTGCTGCCGGTCACCACGTAGTCGTCGCCGTCCCGGACCGCCCGGGTGCGCAGCGCGGCCAGGTCGGAGCCGGCGTCCGGTTCGCTGAAGCCCTGGCACCAGATCTCGTCGCCGCGCAGGATCGGCGGCAGCCAGCGGGCGCGCTGGGCGGCGGTGCCCTCGGCGGCGATGGTCGGGCCGGCGTGCAGCAGCCCGACGAAGTTGGCGCCGACGTAGGGGGCGCCGGCCTTCTCGGTCTCCTCCAGGAAGATCAGGTGCTGGGTGGGGGTGGCCCCCCGGCCGCCGGCGTCGACGGGCCAGTGCAGTCCGGCGTACCCGGCGTCGTGCAGCCTCCGCTGCCAGGCCGCGTCGTAGGCCCGCCGGCCGGGCCAGTCGGTGGCGGCGGGCTTCGGCGGCAGCTTCGGCAGCACGTCGGCGAGCCAGGTCCGCAGCAGGGCCCGGAAGGCTTCCTCCTCCTCGGTGAAGGTGAGGTCCACTAGCGGTCCCGGTGCGTCGGCGCCGGGTGGGTCCCGGGGCGGTCGGCGGGCGCGCCCGCCGTGCGGTCGGCGCCGGTGCCGCGCGGCGGCTCGGTGCGGTTCGCCATCGTTTCCCCTCACCGTGTGCCGGTCGCCCCGCACCACCCATATCTGATGCTCCGTCAGCTTCAGGCTAGCGTCGGCCCCCTGGACCGACAAGGCGTCGCCCCCTACTCTCGGGCCCTGATCTGACGCATCGTCAGCAGCGAGGCGGGGAGGCCCACATGATCGGCGGCACCCTGTGGGACCTGGTCGCCTGGCGCGCCGCCCGCACACCGGACGCCACCGCCCTGATCCAGGGCGCCGAAACCGCCCGGGACGAGTACCGGATCACCTTCGGCCACCTGCGCGAGCGCGCCGAACGGGTCGCCGCCGGACTGACCGCACACGGCGTCGGCCCCGGCAGCCGGGTGGTCTGGCAGCTCCCCACCCGGATCGAAACGGTGCTGGTCAGCCTGGCCCTGGCCCGGCTCGGCGCGGTGCAGAGCCCGGTCCTGCCGGGCTACCGCGAGCACGAGCTGGGCCAGGTGCTGCGCCGCACCCGCGCCACCCACGTGCTCGTCCCCGGCGTCCGGCGCGGCGTCGACCACACCGCGATGGCGCACCGCCTGGCCGCGCAGCTGCCCGCGCCGCCGGCCGTCGTCGAGGCGTACGACGCCCTGCCGGACGGCGACCCGGCCGTCCTGCCCCCGCCGCCCACCGACCCCGACGCCCCCCGCTGGATCCACTGGACCTCCGGCACCACCGCCGCCCCGCGCGGCGTGCTGCACACCGACCGCAGCCTGCGCACCGCCGGCAGCTGCCTGGCCGCCGCACTGCGCCTGGGCCCAAACGACGTCGGCTCGATGGCCTTCCCGTACGCCCACGTCGCCGGGCCCGACTACACCGTCATGCTGCTCACCCACGGCATCCCGGCCGTCCTGGTGGAGCACTTCGCACTGCCCGGCGCGCTCGCCCCCTACCGCCGCCACCGGGTCACCGTGGCCGGCGGCTCCACCGCCTTCTACGCCCTCTTCCTCGCCGCCCAGCGCGCCCTGCCGCCCGGGCGGCGCCTGCTCCCGGCGCTGCGCCTGCTGGCCGGCGGCGGCGCCCCCAAACCGCCCGCGCTCTACCACGAGGTGGTGGCCGAGTTGGGCTGCCAACTCACCCACGGCTACGCCCTCACCGAAGCCCCCATGGTCACCATGGGCGACCCGCACGACACCCCCGAGGCGCTGGCCACCACCGACGGCCGGCCGCCCGCCGGCATGGAGATCCGGATCGCGCCGGGAAGCGGGGAGGTCCTGCTGCGCGGCCCGGCCGTCTGCCGCGGCTACCTGGACGAACCGACCCCGTTCGACGCGGACGGCTTCCTGCACACCGGCGACCTCGGCCACCTCACCCCCACCGGGCACCTCGTCATCACCGGCCGCCTCAAGGACATCATCATCCGCAAGGGCGAGAACGTCTCCGCGCGGGAGGTCGAGGACCTCCTCTACGGCCACCCGGACATCGCGGACGCCGCGGTCATCGGGCTGCCCGACCCCGTGCGCGGCGAACTGGTCTGCGCCGTGGTCGAACAGCCCCCGGGCGCCGCCGCGTTGACGCTGACGACGGTCACCGCGCACCTGCTCGCACAGGGGCTGGCCCGGCACAAGCTCCCCGAACGACTGGAGGTGCTGCCCGCCCTGCCGCGCGGGGCGACCCTGCGCAAGGTGCTCAAGCAGGAGCTGCGGGAGCGCTTCGGGACCCCGCCCCCCACCCCTCGCGGACAGCCACGGTCCTAGATCCCCCCTACCGTCGGGCGCCATGAGCCCCGCACCCCGCACCCGGCCCCGGATCGACGCCGCCCAGCGCCGCGCCCGGCTCGGCCGGCGCCACCTGCTCGCCCCCGCCCACCGGGCAGCCACCGCCGAGGAGACCGCCGACGCGGTCGTCGCCCTGCACGCCAGCGACCCGGCCACCGTCCACCTGGCGGCCTGCGCCCGGCTGCGCGCGCCGGACCGCACGGACGTCGAACGGGCCCTGTACGACGACCGGTCGCTGGTGCGGATGTTGTGCATGCGACGCACCCTCTTCGCCCTCGGCACGGAACTGGCCCCGGTCGTCGCGTCCGCCGCGGCCCGCCCCATCGCCGCGCGGGAACGGCGCGGCCTGGTGAAGTGGGTCAGCGACGGCCTGGGGTGGGACGAGCCGCGCCTGGCGGAGGTGACGGACCGGGCGCTGGCCACACTGGCCGCCCGCGGCGAGGCGACCGCCACCGAACTCGCCGCCGACGTCCCCGAGCTGCGCGCCACCGTCGTGAACTCCCCCGGCAAGCCCTACCAGGCCACCGTCTCGGTCAACAGCCGGCTGCTGCGGGTGCTGGCCGCCGAGGGCCGCGTCCGCCGCGGCCGGCCGCGCGGCGGCTGGACCAGCAGCACCTTCCGCTGGGCACCGGGCACCGCGCTCGTCGACCTGCCCGCGCCGCCGGCCCCCGAGGCACGGGCCGCGCTCGCCCGCCGCTGGCTGACCGCGTACGGCCCGGCGACGGTCGAGGACCTCAGGTGGTGGACCGGCTGGACGCTCACCGACACCCGGCGCGCCCTGGCCGACCTCGGCGCCGCAGAGGTCACGCTGCACGGCGACGACGGCACCGCCACGCCCGGCGTCGCCCTGCCCGACGACCTCGAACCCGTGCCGGCGCCCGGACCGTGGGCCGCCCTGCTGCCCGGGCTCGACCCGACCGCGATGGGCTTCAAGGCCCGTGACTGGTACCTCGACCCGGCGCTGACGCCCCGGCTCTTCGACCGCAGCGGCAACATCGGTCCGACGGTGTGGTGGAACGGCCGGATCGTCGGCGGCTGGGCGCAGCGCCCCGACGGCGAGATCGTCTGGCACCTGCTGTCCGACGAGGCCCGGGCCGACGCCGCCGTCGACACCGCCGTCGCGGCGGAGGCGGCCCGGCTGGCGAACTGGCTCGGCGACGCCCGCGTCACCCCGCGCTTCCGCACCCCGCTGGAACGCGAACTGAGCGCGCCGTGACCCCCGACGACGCCCCGCGCCTCAGAACGCCACGGGGCGGTAGGCGCTGCTCGCCTGGGCGTAGATCCGGTCCACCTCGGTGCGGCCGGCGTCCGGGCCGATGACCAGGACGAGGTGGTAGCGGCCCTGGTCGATCATCGCGAGGTTGCGGGCGTAGACCTGGCGACCGCCGCCGTCCTTCCAGCTGAAGGTGCCCTCGGCCATCGCGGTCCGGCCCACGTCGATGCGCCGCAGCCCGGCGGCCGACGACCAGCCGGCGCCCCGGAACGCCGCCAACTCGGGCTCCGCGTCCTGCTGGTACGCCAGCGGATCGGCGCCGAACCGCGCGGTCGTGTCGCGGCCCGGCACCACCAGCAGTTCGTAGCCGCCGCCCGCGTAGCGCACCTGGCCGCTCTCCGGGCCGGTGCGGCGCTGCCAGCCCTTGGGCACCGCGATCTGGAACCCCGCGGGATCGGTGCGCAGCGCGAAGCCGGGGGCGAGGGCGCCGGGCGTGGTGGTCTGCGGCGCGCCGGCGCCCGGCGGGCGGCCGGTGCCCTTGCCGTCGCCCGCCCCGGACGACGGGACGGGGCTGCTGCCGGGCGCCGCGCCCGAGGTCCCGGAGAGGTCCGCGCCGGACGGTCCGCCCGCCGCGTCCGTCTGCGACTTCGGCAGGAACACCATGGCGTACGCGATCCCGGCCACCACCAGCAAAAGGATCACGGTGAGCAGCACCCTGCCCAGGCTGCGCGGAGCACGCTCCGCCCGCCCGGCGTCCCGCTGCGGCACGGGACCGACCCCGACCCGCCCCAGCGACTCCCCCCACTCCGGCCCCGCACCGGACACCCGCCCGGCGGACCGGGGCGCCGCGGGCGGACGGGACGCCGCGGACCGCCCGGCGGACCGCGACGGGCCCGCGGGCACGGACCGCGGACGGGCACCCGACCGCTTCGGCCGACCCCGGCGGACGAGTTCGCCCCGGCGCCGCAGAATCGGCAGCCGCCGCGGATCGGCGGGCCCCTCCAGCGCGGGCAGGGACACCATCCGACGACCGAGGTCCGGCTCCGGTGCCGTCCGCACCAGGGCCCGCAACCGAGCGCGCAGCTCCTCGGCCCCCGGCCGCCCGGCCGGATCGGAGCGGAGCAACGCCTCGATGACCGGCCGCAGCACCCCGCTCGCCGCCGCCTCGGCGGGTGCCTGCGCCCGCACCAGCCGCGCGAGTTCGACGGCGCTGTCCTCCGGGAACGGCGGCTGCCCCTGCACCGCGCGGAACAGCAGGGCGCCCACCGCCCACAGGTCCACGGCCGGCCCCGGGGGCGCACCGCCGCCGTCCACCGGCCCGGCCTGCTCCGGCGCCCAACGCTCGGTGACCGGCCCGACCACCTCCAGCCGCGCCTGCCGGGCCCGCTCGGCGGCCAAGGCGGTCAGGCCGCCCGCCGCCGCACCCACGGCACCCTCCTCGCCGGCGTCCCCGACACCGCTTGCGACGGCCGGCTTCACCAACGGAACCGCCGCGGCCGGCACCCTCGGCACCGGGTCGTACCCGCACAGCGCCTCCTGCGCCGCGCCGGCCGCCAGCCCCGTCAGCACGGCCCGTCCGTCGTCGCAGACCAGGACCGTGCGGGCGGTGACGTTGCGGTGCAGCCAGCCGTGCGCGTGCAGGGCGCGCAGCGCGGTGAGCAGGTCGGCGGCGATCTCCGCCGCACGGTGCGGGCTCAGCGTCCGCCCGGCGAGCAGCACGGCCAGCGGCCGGGCCGGCAGCAGTTCCCCGACGATCCACAGGCTGCCGTCCTGCACGAAGACGTCGAAGACCTGGTCGAGCAGGGGGTGGTCGGGGAGTTGGGCGGCGGCCGTCGCGGCCTGGAGGGCGCGCCGGACGACCGGGTCCCGCGGGTCGCGGTCGGCACCCGCCGCGGCCCCGCGCCCGGGGCGACCGGCCGGAGCCCCGCTGGCGAAACCATCCTGCGCACGCCCGTCCGCCGCGAACCCGTCCGCTCCGCCGTCGCCGCCCGCCACGATCTCGGCGTCCACCACCTCCGGCAGCGGCACCTGACGGATCAGCACCTCCTGCCCGCTGTAGGTGTCGAAGGCCCGGGTCGCGGGCGAGGGGTCGGGGCAGGAGACGTCGAAGGGGACGTCGAAACCGTCCGCTGCGGTGTCGGGCCCGTCGGCGGGCGGCCGGGCCGGCAGGCGGTAGCGCTCGGCGAGCACTCTCCCCGCGTACTCGTCCACGACGCGCCTCCCCTCAGCGTGCGCCGCTCCCGCCGGGGGCGGATGCGTACGACTGTGGACTTCTCACGATACGGGGCAGCACCGACAGTTGAGCCCGTCGGACCGCGTCGCGCGCCGTGTCCGTCCGCGCCGGCCGGGAGCCGGCCGGCGCACGGCGTCGGGTCAGTCCTTCACCGCGAAGGTGCGGAAGGCGGTGTTCCGCAGCTCCTGGCACTCCTTGTCGTCCCAGCCGCCCGCCTTGCAAGTGATCATGATGGCGTAGCCGTGGTGGTCGTCTGCGCGGAAGCCGCGGTTGAGCACCCGCACGTCCTCGCCGTGCTGCCGGCGGGTGAACGACCAGTCCGCGACGGTCGGGTAGCCGCGCCAGCCGACGGCCTTGATGCCCAGCAGGTGGTAGTTGTCGCTGGAGCCGGCCACGCTGGGTTCCAGGCTGCGCCAGGAGGCCGCGGCGTCCTGGCCGGGCGAGTCGTTGTAGTCGACCTGGATGCGCGGGAAACCGCCGGCGGCGCTGTATATGGCGCCGGAGTTCTGCCCGGCCGTGTCGGTCTGCTTGAACCCCTTCGGCATCACCATGGCGAAGTGGAACCCGCCGTTGGCAACCTGCGCGAAGCCGTCCGGGACCGCCGCCCCACCCTTCTTCCCGCCGGGCCCTTCCTTGCCGCCGCCCGGCTTCGCCCCGCCCGGCGTGGCCGCGCCGCCCGACCCGGAGTCCTGCCCCGCGTCGGTCGACGGGTTCGCGTCCCGGCTCGCGGCCGTGGCGTTGGCGTCCTTGCCGCCCTTGCCGGCGGAGTCGGAGCTGTCGCCGTTGCTGAACACCAGGGCCAGCAGCGTCCCGAGGACGACGACGACCACGACCACCCCGATGAGCAGCGTGCGGCGCGGGACGACGTCGGTCACCGAGGCGCGCGGCGGGGCGGGACGACCGTCCCCGTCGCCGGGTCTGGAGTCCGACCGGGCCGCGGCGGCGGCGTTGCGCACCGACGTCAGGGCCGCCCGCACCCGCTCCTTGGCGGCCTCCGCGTCGAAGCCGCCACGGGCCGCGGAACCGCTCGTGGCGGCCTCGGCCGCAGCCGGCTTCACCGCGGTGGTGTCCTTGCCGGACTCGCCGCCCTTGCCATCCTTACCGGACTCCCGCGCCGCCGCCGGCTTCGCCGCGGCACCGCTGCCGCCCGTCGCCTTCGGCGCCTGCCGGGCCGTGCCGGCCGCCGCACCGACCGCACCGATCGTCGGCTTCCCCTTCGGCTTCTTCGGCACGCGGGGCTTCGCGGCGGGCTTGGCGGGCCGGTCCGTGGTCCGCTCCGCCCGCGCCGGCTCCACCGGCGAGGTGGGCAGCGTCATCGCCCGCGTCGCGTCCAGCGGGGGCTCCGGCTTCGGCTCCGGGGCGTGGACGACCCCCTGGAGCAGCACCCGCGCCCCGGCCTCGTCCAGCCGGTTCGCCGGATCCTTCACCAACAGGCCGTAGATGACGTCCTCCAGCGGCCCGGCGCTCTTGGGCGTCTCGACCGGCTCGGTCATCACGGCGGTCAGGGTGGCGATCGCCGATCCCTTGTCGTACGGGGGCACGCCCTCGACGCAGGCGTACAGCAGACCGCCCAGCGACCACAGGTCGGCGGGCGGGCCCGGCTTCTGGCCGCGGGCCCGCTCCGGCGAGATGTACGAGGGCGCGCCGACCAGCATGCCGGTCGAGGTCACCGAGGGGTCGCCCTCGACCTGGGCGATGCCGAAGTCGGTGAGCACGACCCGGCCGTCGTCGGAGATCAGGACGTTGGACGGCTTCACGTCCCGGTGCAGGATGCCCTGACCGTGGGCGGCGCGCAGGACGTCGAGCACCGCGAGGCCGACCTCGGCGGCGCGCCGCGGGGTGAGCGGGCCGTCGTCGCGGACCGCTTCGGCCAGCGAGCGGCCCTCGACCAGTTCCATCACGATCCACGGCCGGTCGTCCTCGTCGACCACGTCGTAGACCGTCACCGCGCCGTTGTTGCGGATCCGGGCGATCGCCTTGGCCTCGCGCAGGGTGCGGGTGATCAGACGACGCTTCTCGTCCTCCTCGACCCCGCCGGGGAAGCGCAGCTCCTTGACCGCGACCGTGCGGCCCAGGACCTCGTCGCTGGCCCGCCAGACGGTGCCCATCCCGCCCCGGCCGAGAACATCGGCGAGCCGGTACCGGCCGGCGAGCAGCCTGCCCTCCTTGCCGTCCATCTCGACCTCGTCGCCCACTGAATCCCCTCTGCAATCCAGCCGAGTTGGCAGCCTCGATTCTCCATCGATCACCAAACTGGCCCAACTCGGACAACCCACCCTGGCAGAGCCTTCATTCTCTCTCATCCGCGGCCGTGCGGAAGGCCCGGGTGGGTGCCGGGAGGTGCCCCGCACCCGTCATGATGGCCCCGACGACGGGAGATCTTTTTGCCCCTCCGCCCGCTCCGCCCGGCCTCACCGGGCCCGTCGCGGCCGTCCGCCCGCACCGCCGTGGCCGCCCTGGCCGCCCTGCTCCTGACGGCGTGTTCGAGCACCCCGCCGGCCGCCGTGCGGTCCCCGGCCGCGCCCCGGCCGCCGGCGTCCACGGCGGTCGCGCTGCACCGCCTGGTGGCCGACGGCGCGCCCGGCGCGGCCTCGTTGGTCACCTGGGACGGCCGCCTCGCCGCCTCGCGGTTCGCCGCGGTCGGCGTGGCCGATCTGCACAGCGGCCGGAAGATGGGCCGCCTGGACCACTTCCGGGCGGGCAGCCTCACCAAGACCCTGGTCGCGACGGTGGTCCTGCAACTGGTCGGGGAGGGCCGGCTCCGGCTGGACGACCGGGTCGCCGACCACCTGCCGCCCGGCGTGCCGCTGACCGGCGCGGACGGCGCGAGCGACCTGCGCCGGGTGACGGTCCACCAGCTGCTCGACCACACGAGCGGCCTGTTCAACTACACCGACGACCCGCGCCTCGCCGAGCAGCTGTCCGGCGCCGGCTTCCCGGCCCACCGCTACGACCGCTACACCCCCGCGGAGCTGCTGCGGATCGCCCTCGACCACCCGCCGACCGCCCCGCCCGGCGCCCGCTACGCCTACTCCAACACCAACTACCTGGTCCTCGGCCTGCTCATCCAGGGCGTCACCGGCCACCCGTACGCCGACGAGCTGCGGCGCCGCATCCTGATCCCGTTCGGCCTGACCGGCACCTCGTTCCCCGGCAACAGCCCGGCCCTGCCCGCGCCGCACGGCCGCGGCTACTCCCGCATCGACGGCCGCCAGGTGGACAGCACCGCCCTCAACCCCAGCCGGGCCGGCGCCGCCGGCGAGATGGTCACCACGCTGGTCGACCTCAACCGGTTCTTCGCCGCGCTGCTCGGCGGCGAGCTGCTGGCACCCCGCCAGATGGCCGAGCTGCGCAGCGAACGGGCCACCGGCGGCCGGTACGGCCTGGGCGTCTACGCCACCCGCCTGCCCTGCGGGGTGACCGTCTGGGGCCACAACGGCGACATCAACGGCTCCTACGCCCAGACCGCGGGCACCACCGACGGCCGGCACCTGGTCAGCTACCGCGTCAACACCGACGCCCGGACCGGCCGGACCGACGGCACCGCCGTCCTGACCGCCGAGTTCTGCCCGTCCCGCGGCCGCCCGTCCCACGGCCGCCCGGACCGCCCGGACTGACCGGACCGCCCGCACCGGCGGCACCGGCGGCTACGTCAGCGGCACGATGTCCGGCGCGCCCAGCCGGGCCGCGTCGGCCGTCAGGTCGTCGGGCTGCCGCTGCGATTCGCGCTCCGCCTCCACCCGCTTCTCGTAGTGCGCGACCTCCTTCTCGACCTGCGCGCGGTCCCAGCCCAGGGCCGGCGCCATCAGCTCGGCCGCCTCCCGGGCGCTGCGGGTGCCGCGGTCGAAGGTCTCGATGGAGATCCGGGTGCGCCGGGTCAACACGTCGTCGAGGTGCCGGGCGCCCTCGTGCGTGCAGGCGTAGACCACCTCGGCGCGCAGGTAGTCGTCGGCCCCGGCGAGCGGCCGGCCGAGCGCGGGATCGGCCACCACCAGCTCCAACAGCTCCTCGGTCAGCGCCCCGTAACGGTTCAGCAGATGCTCTATCCGGGCCACGTGCAGTCCGGTCCGGGCGGCGATCCGGGCCCGCGCGTTCCACAGCGCCCGGTAGCCCTCGGCGCCGGCCAACGGCACGTCCTCGGTGACGCACTCGGCGACCCGGGCGTCCAGCGCGTGCACCGCCTCGTCCACCGCGTCCTTCGCCATCACCCGGTACGTGGTGTACTTGCCGCCCGCGACGACCACCAGGCCCGGCACCGGGTGGGCGACGGTGTGCTCCCGCGACAGCTTGCTGGTGGCGTCCGACTCGCCGGCCAGCAGCGGCCGCAGCCCGGCGTAGACGCCCTCCACGTCGTCCCGGGTGAGCGGGGTGGCCAGCACCGAGTTCACGTGCTCCAGCAGGTAGTCGATGTCGGCGCTGGAGGCCGCCGGGTGCGCCTTGTCCAGGTCCCAGTCGGTGTCCGTGGTGCCGATGATCCAGTGCCGCCCCCACGGGATGACGAAGAGCACGCTCTTCTCCGTCCGCAGGATCAACCCGGTCGTGGAGTGGATCCGGTCCTTGGGGACGACCAGGTGAATGCCCTTGGACGCCCGCACGTGGAACTGGCCGCGCTCCCCGATCAGCGCCTGGGTGTCGTCGGTCCACACGCCCGTCGCGTTGACGACCTGCCGGGCCCGGATCTCGTGCGCCACCCCGCCCTCGACGTCCTGCACCCGCGCGCCGACCACCCGCTCGCCCTCGCGCAGGAAGCCCACCACCCGCGCCCGGTTGGCGACGTGTGCCCCGTAGGCGGCCGCGGTCCGCACCAGGGTGGTGACGTAGCGCGCGTCGTCCATCTGCGCGTCGTAGTACTGCAACGCCCCGACCAGCGCGTCCTTGCGCAGACAGGGCGCCACCCGCAGCGCCCGGCGGTGCGAGAGGTGGCGGTGGACGGGCAGTCCCCGGCCGTGGCCGGAGGACACCGACATCGCGTCGTAGAGCGCCACGCCGGAGCCGGCGTACCAGCGCTCCCAGCCCTTGTGCTGGAGCGGGTAGAGGAACGGGACCGGCTTGACCAGATGCGGCGCCAGCCGCTGGAGCAGCAGCCCGCGCTCCTTCAACGCCTCCCGCACCAAGGCGAAGTCCAGCATCTCCAGGTAGCGCAGGCCGCCGTGGATGAGCTTGCTCGACCGGCTGGAGGTGCCCGACGCCCAGTCACGGGCCTCGACGAGCCCGGTGTCCAGTCCACGGGTGACGGCGTCCAGGGCGGTGCCGGCGCCGACCACGCCGGCGCCGACCACCAGCACGTCCAGTTCCCGTTCCGCCATCTGGGTGAGTGCCTTGGCGCGCTGCGCCGGTCCGAGTGTCGCTGTCTTCACCACTGCCTCCCGCTGTGATTCGGAACTGGACCCCCCGTCCGTCGATTCTGTCCGCACCTGGTTCCGGCAACCGCCTTCCGCTCGCGGTGGCAACACCCGACCAGCTTGATCCACCAATACCCATTCTGGGTCAAATATCCGCTTAGTCTACTTATGCCACTTCGGTGGGCGGCCCGCCCGCGCGGCGCCCGACCACCGCGAGGACACCGCGCAGGGCCCCC
Organism: Streptomyces lunalinharesii; assembly: GCF_039532155.1. Classification (NCBI taxonomy): domain Bacteria; kingdom Bacillati; phylum Actinomycetota; class Actinomycetes; order Kitasatosporales; family Streptomycetaceae; genus Streptomyces; species Streptomyces lunalinharesii. Next base: position 35,507 of record NZ_BAAARK010000028.1, on the reverse strand, counting down.
ACACACTCGCTCGGGAAGGACGGCCGCAGCATGCCCGCAGATCTCGCCGTCATCGGACTCGGACACCTGGGTCTCCCCCTCGCCCAGGCCGCCACCGCCGCCGGCCTCACCACCATCGGCTACGACCCCGATCCCCGCGCGGCCGCCCTCCCCGGCGCCGGCGGCCCGCTGTCCGCCGCCGAGGTCCGCCGCCTCATCGCCGCCGGCTTCCGCACCACCACCGACCCCGGCGCACTCGGCCGGGTCCGCACCGCCGTCCTCTGCGCCCCCACCCCGCTCGACGAGGACCGCGCCCTGGACCTGTCGGCCCTCGCCGAGGCGGCCCGCACGCTGGCCACCCGACTGCGCCCGCACACCACCGTCATCCTCGAATCGGCCGGCTACCCGGGCACCACCGAGGATGTCCTGCGCCCCCTGCTCGAAGCGGGCTCCGGCCTCACCGCCGGCCGCGACTTCCACCTCGCCTGCTCCCCCGCCCGCCACGACCCCGGCAACCGCACCCACCGCTACCGCAACACCCCGAAGGTCATCGGCGGCCTCACCCCCGCCTGCACCGAAGCCGCCGCCGCCTTCTACGGGCGCCTCACCGACAAGGTGGTCCGCGCCCGCGGCCCCCGCGAGGCGGAGACCGCCCACCTGCTGGAGACCAACTACCGGCACATCAACATCGCCCTGATGAACGAGATGGCCGTCTACTGCCACGAGATCGGCGTCGACCTGTGGGACGTCATCCGCTGCGCCGAGACCAAGCCGTTCGGCTTCCAGTCGTTCCGCCCCGGCCCCGGCGTCGGCGGCCACGCCACGCCCCTCGACCCCAACCTCAGCCCCCCGCGCAGCCGTTCGACCGGCGCCCCGCTCCGGATGGTGGAACTCGCCCGGGAGATCAACGACCGGATGCCGGCCTACGTCATCCAGCGCTGCACCACGCTCCTCAACGAGCACGGCAAGTCCGCCCGCGGCGCCCGCATCCTGCTGCTCGGCGTCACCTACAAGCCCGACCTCGCCGACCTGGCCGGCACCCCCGCCCGCGAGGTCGCCGCCCGCCTGCGCACCCTGGGCGCCCACCTCACGTACCACGACCCCTACGTCCCGCAGTGGGAGGTCGACGGCCGCCAGGTCCCCCGCGCCGAGTCCCTCTACGACGCCGCCTCCGCCGCCGACCTGACGGTGCTGCTCCAACCGCACCGCACGTACGACCTCCAGGGCCTGGCCGTCAAGGCCCAACTCCTCCTGGACACCCGCGGCGCCACCCCCACCGGCGCCGCCCACCGCCTCTGAACACGACGAAGCCCGGCCGCACCCCAGCACGACCGGGCTTCACCCACCGACACCGTGGGACCGCCACGCAACAGAAGGGGTCGGGTCCGGGGTGCGGGTCGTTCGGACGTAAAGCGCAGCAGTCCGAACGACCCGCACCCCGGACCCGACCCCGAAACCCACCACGAGCGAAGGCCGCCCCGCAGAAGACGGAGCGGCCCGACGCACGGCGGGAAGGCCGAAGCCCGTGGCGACTACCGCCGCGGCGCCACCGTGACCTCCACCCGCTGGAACTCCTTCAGCTCGGAGTACCCCGTGGTGGCCATCGCCCGGCGCAGCGCACCGAAGAAGTTCATCGTCCCGTCCGGCGTGGTCGACGGACCGCAGAGGATCTCCTCCGTCGTGCCGACCGCACCGAGGTCCACCCGCTTGCCGCGCGGCACGTCCTCGTGGACCGCCTCCATGCCCCAGTGGTGGCCACGGCCCGGCGCGTCCGTCGCGCGCGCCAGCGGCGAACCCATCATCACCGCGTCCGCACCGCAGGCGATCGCCTTGGGCAGGTCGCCGGAGTAGCCCACGCCACCGTCGGCGATCACGTGCACGTACCGGCCGCCGGACTCGTCCATGTAGTCCCGGCGGGCGGCGGCGACGTCGGCCACCGCGGTCGCCATCGGCACCTGGATGCCCAGGACGTTGCGGGTGGTGTGCGCCGCCCCGCCGCCGAAGCCGACCAGCACGCCCGCCGCGCCGGTCCGCATCAGGTGCAGCGCCGCGGTGTACGTCGCGCAACCGCCGACGATCACCGGCACGTCCAGCTCGTAGATGAACTGCTTGAGGTTCAGCGGCTCGGCGGCGCTGGAGACGTGCTCGGCGGAGACCGTCGTCCCGCGGATCACGAAGATGTCCACGCCGGCGTCCACAACCGCCTTGGAGAACTGCGCGGTGCGCTGCGGGGAGAGCGCGGCGGCGGTGACCACACCGGCCTCGCGCACCTCCTTGATCCGCTGCCCGATCAGCTCTTCCTTGATCGGCGCGGCGTAGATCTCCTGGAGCCGCTTGGTGGCGGCGGCGCCGTCCAGCTCCGCGATCTCCGCCAGCAGCGGCTCGGGGTCCTCGTAGCGGGTCCACAGCCCTTCGAGGTTGAGCACGCCGAGGCCGCCCAGCTCACCGATGCGGATCGCGGTCTGCGGGGAGACCACCGAATCCATCGGGGCCGCCAGGAACGGCAGCTCGAAGCGGTAGGCGTCGATCTGCCAGGCGATCGAGACCTCCTTCGGGTCGCGGGTGCGCCGACTGGGTACCACGGCGATGTCGTCGAACGCGTATGCCCGGCGGCCGCGCTTGCCGCGCCCGATCTCGATCTCAGTCACTGGTTCTGCCTTCCTACGGATACGCCCCCAGTATCCCCGACGGGGAAGACTGGGGGCGCATCCGGCCGCCACGCGGCGAAGCCGGCGGCGGACCGGCCGTCAGCTGCGCGCGTAGTTGGGCGCCTCGGTGACCATCTGCACGTCGTGCGGGTGGCTCTCCTTCAGACCGGCGGCGGTGATCCGCACGAACCGGCCCTTCTCCTTGAGCTCGGGGACGTCGGCCGACCCGACGTAGCCCATGGAGGCGCGCAGACCGCCGACGAGCTGGTGCGCGACCGAGGCCAGCGGGCCGCGGTAGGGCACCTGGCCCTCGATGCCCTCCGGCACCAGCTTGTCCTCGGAGAGCACGTTGTCCTGGAAGTAGCGGTCCTTCGAGAACGACTGCGCCTGGCCGCGCGACTGCATCGCGCCCAGCGAGCCCATGCCCCGGTACGACTTGAACTGCTTGCCGTTGACGAAGACCATCTCGCCCGGCGACTCCTCGCAGCCGGCCAGCAGCGAACCGAGCATCACGGTGTCCGCACCGGCCGCGATCGCCTTGGCGATGTCACCGGAGAACTGCAGACCGCCGTCGCCGATCAGCGGCACGCCCGCCGCGTGGCACGCCTGCGCGGCCTCGTAGATCGCGGTGACCTGCGGGACGCCGATGCCGGCGACCACCCGCGTGGTGCAGATGGAGCCGGGGCCGACGCCGACCTTCACGCCGTCCACGCCCGCGTCGATCAGCGCCTGGGCGCCCTCGCGGGTGGCGACGTTGCCGCCGACGACGTCGACGGTGATGTTGGACTTGACCTTGGAGATCATGTCGAGGATGCCGCGGCTGTGGCCGTGCGCGCTGTCGATGACCAGGAAGTCCGCGCCCGCCTCGACCAGCGCCTGCGCCCGGTCGTAGGCGGAGTCGCCGACGCCCACCGCGGCACCGACGATCAGCCGGCCCTCGGCGTCCTTCGCGGCGTTCGGGTACTTCTCCGCCTTGACGAAGTCCTTGACCGTGATCAGGCCCTTGAGCACGCCCGCGTCGTCGACCAGCGGCAGCTTCTCGATCTTGTGGCGGCGCAGCAGCTGGATGGCGTCCTCGCCCGAGATGCCGACCTTGCCGGTGACCAGCGGCATCGGCGTCATGACCTCGCGGACCTGACGGCGGCGGTCCATCTCGAAGGCCATGTCGCGGTTGGTCACGATGCCCAGCAGCTTGCCCGCGCCGTCGGTGACCGGCACCCCGCTGATCCGGAACTTGGCACACAGCGCGTCCGCCTCGGTCAGCGGCGCGTCCGGCCGGACCGTGATCGGGTCGGTGACCATGCCGGACTCGGAGCGCTTGACCAGGTCGACCTGGTTGGCCTGGTCCTCGATCGACAGGTTGCGGTGCAGGACGCCCGCACCGCCCTGACGCGCCATGGCGATCGCCATCCGCGCCTCGGTGACCTTGTCCATCGCGGCCGAGAGCAACGGGATGTTCACCCGGACGTTCCGCGAGACGCGGGAGGCGGTGTTCACGGTGTTGGGCAGGACCTCCGACGCGCCGGGCAGCAGCAGCACGTCGTCGTACGTCAGCCCGAGCATGGCGAATTTGGCGGGCATACCCTCGACGTTGTCACTCATGACACCTTCCCCAATGCTCTTGCCTCAGCGCGGACTCCCATGCTAACGGCCTTGTAGGGTGGTCCCATTCCACGAGCAATGAGGGGCTCGTCACTCGTGCTTTCCTACGGCGACTTCCCGCCGCACGGCGGATTCACGACACGTAGGACCACGGCGGACGCAGCACGCTCCGCGGGCTACTGCTCGGCCAGTGCCCGCAGTCGGCTCAGTGCGCGGTGCTGGGCGACCCGCACCGCGCCGGGCGACATCCCCAGCATCTGCCCGGTCTCCTCGGCCGTGAGCCCCACCGCCACCCGCAGCAGGACCAGCTCCCGCTGGTTCTCCGGCAGATTGGCCAGCAGCTTCTTGGCCCATTCGGCGTCGCTGCTCAGCAGCGCCCGCTCCTCGGGACCCAGCGAGTCGTCCGGCTGCTCGGGCATCTCGTCCGACGGCACGGCGGTACTGCCCGGGTGCCGCATCGCGGCCCGCTGGAGATCGGCGACCTTGTGCCCGGCGATGGCGAAGACGAACGCCTCGAAGGGCTTGCCGGTGTCGCGGTAGCGGGGCAGCGCGCACAGCACCGCGACGCACACCTCCTGCGCCAGGTCCTCGACGAAGTGCCGGGCGTCGCCGGGCAGCCGGGAGAGCCGGGTGCGGCAGTAGCGCAGGGCGAGCGGATGGACGTGGGCCAGCAGATCGTGGGTGGCCTGCTGGTCACCCTCGACGGCGTGTGCGACGAGAGCGCCGATCTCCTGCTTCCCGTCATCGCGCATCGGTCCATGGTGCCTTGACGGCGAACGATCCGCGGCATCAGGTCCACGCTTGTGCGCCGAAGCGTTATGCGCGGCAGGTGCGCCGGGTGTCATCTCCTGCGCCCTCCCCTCGTGCCCGAACGACCCGTCCCCGAGGAACTCCATGCCTCAAGCATGCGGCACCGCGCGGGGAATCGGGCCGCCGTGGCGCCCGCCGGCAGGCGGGGCATCATGCCGCCCCGCCCGCCACAGGGCGGGCGGGGATCTTCATTCCCCCGCATCGCTGCACGTCACGACGGTTCAGCGGACCAGCCCCCAGCGGAAACCGAGCGCCACCGCATGCGCCCGGTCGGAGGCGCCCAACTTCTTGAAGAGCCGCCGCGCGTGCGTCTTGACGGTGTCCTCGGAGAGAAACAGCTCACGTCCGATCTCGGCGTTGGAGCGGCCGTGACTCATGCCCTCCAGCACCTGGATCTCGCGGGCAGTCAGTGTCGGCGCGGCGCCCATCTCGGCGGACCGCAGCCGGCGCGGGGCGAGCCGCCACGTCGGGTCCGCCAGGGCCTGCGTCACCGTCGCGCGCAGCTCGGCGCGCGAGGCGTCCTTGTGCAGATAGCCGCGGGCGCCGGCGGCGACCGCGAGCGCGACCCCGTCGAGGTCCTCGGCCACCGTGAGCATGATGATCCGGGCACCGGGATCGGCGGACAGCAGCCGACGCACGGTCTCGACACCGCCGAGGCCGGGCATCCGCACGTCCATCAGAATCAGGTCCGAGCGGTCGGCCCCCCAGCGTCGGAGGACCTCCTCGCCATTGGCCGCGGTGGTCACGCGCTCGACACCGGGCACGGTCGCAACCGCCCGTCGAAGCGCCTCTCGGGCAAGCGGGGAGTCGTCGCAGACGAGGACGGATGTCATGACCGCCCTCCGCAGCTGATGCGCGTCACCTTGAGCCTCCAGGCTGGTACGTATCGTCACCTGGGCGATTGACGAACCCCTCGGACACCTGCCCGAGGGCTACCTCTGCCAACCGCCTCCGCACACTCAACGACGGTCACTCGAAAGAGTTACGGCTTCGGCGACCGAGTTCAGCACGCTCCGTGAGGAGCCGGATACGCAGACGACTCACTGAGCAGTCGGCATCCGCGCGTGCACCCTATGCCCTATTTGGCTCTGTTTCTTCCATTTTGGCGTTGACTGCGGCTAGATTCGCAATGAGTCATATTTACATCTACTTAGACAGTAGATGTACCGTCGTGAGCACCGAGCCCGCTCCGCATCGCCTCCGAGGGGACAAGCAATGGCAGATTTCTCCCGCCTCCCGGGCCCGAACGCAGACCTCTGGGACTGGCAGCTGCTCGCCGCCTGCCGCGGCGTGGACAGCTCGCTCTTCTTCCATCCCGAAGGCGAGCGAGGGGCGGCCCGCAGCGCGCGGGAGGCGTCGGCGAAGGAGGTCTGCATGCGCTGCCCCGTGCGGGCCCAGTGCGCGGCGCACGCGCTGGCCGTCCGCGAGCCCTACGGCGTGTGGGGCGGCCTCACGGAGGACGAGCGCGAGGAACTCATGGGCCGGGCCCGCCACCGGATGGTCCCGGCCAGCTCGTTGCCCGGCCACGCGAGCATGCCGGGCGCCTGACCCCCGCCACGACCCACCGTTCGAAGAAACGTTCCTGCACGGCTCACGCCACGTAGGGCGCGCCCCGCCCCTCGGGGCCCGCGGCCGTCACCGGCCCGCGGCGTCCGCCAGCTGGTCCAGCATCGCCCCGACCGCGGGCACATGCGCCAGGTCCGGCAGCGTGAGCGCGACGATCTCGCGGTGCACGGCCGGCTCCATCCGGACCGCCACCGCCCCCTTGGGCCGCACCGACTCCAGGGTCAGCTCGGGCAGGGCCGCGACCCCCAGACCCGCCCCGACCAGGCCGATCACCGCCGGGTAGTCGTCGGTGGCGAAGTCGATGCGCGGGGTGAACCCGGCCCGCTCGCAGACCTCGACCAGGTGCGTGCGGCAGCGCGGGCAGCCCGCGATCCACGGCTCGTCGGCCAGGTCCGCGAAGCACGCGGTGCCGGCCCGGGCCAGCCGGTGGCCCTCCGGCACCAGTCCGACCAGCCGGTCCGACAGGACCGGCCGGACCACCAGGTCGGCCCACTCCGCGCCGGCGGACGGATCGGCGCCGGGCACCTCCGGGTAGCGGAAGGCCAGCGCGATCTCGCAGTCACCGTTGCGCAGCAGGTCGATCGAGCGCGGCGGTTCGGCCTCGTCCAGCGACACCCGGACCCGCGGGTGCGCGGCCCGCATCCGGGCCAGCGCGGTCGGCACCAGCGTCGAGCTGCCGGACGGGAACGACACCAGCCGCACCCGGCCCGCGCGCAGCCCCGCGATCGCCGCGACCTCGTCCTCGGCCGCGGTGAGCCCCGCCAGGATGCCGGCCGCATGCCGGACCAGGGCTTCACCCGCCTGCGTCAACCGCATCTCGCGTCCCGTGCGCACCAGCAGCGGGGTGCCGGCGGACTGTTCCAGGGCCTTCATCTGCTGACTGACCGCGGGCTGGGTGCAGCCGAGTTCCCGTGCGGCGGCGGAGAAGGAACCGGTCCGGGCCACGGCGCGCAGCACCCGCAGATGACGAGCTTCGATCACCCTTCAAGCATAAGCGAATCTTGGACAGACCGTGAAAAATCGAAAGACGCCTTTTGTCGGATGTCTTACCGTACGAACATGAACGCGAAGCTGCTGTCCGTGAACGTGGGGCGGGCCTTCGCCGCTCCGTACACCTCCGCCGAGGGCGGCACCGGCATCGACAAACGCCCCGTGGCCGGCCCCGTCGCGGTGACCGCCCCCGGCCCCAAGGGCATCGGCGGCAGCGGCCTCGCCGGCGACGCGGTGGTGGACCGGCGCCACCACGGCGGCGACGACCAGGCCGTCTACGCCTACGCCCGTGAGGACCTCGACGACTGGCAGCGGCAGCTGGACCGCGCACTGCCCAACGGCGTCTTCGGCGAGAACCTCACCACCACCGGCCTGGACGTCACCGACGCCCGGGTCGGCGAACGCTGGCGCGTCGGGCCCGAACTGTTGCTGGAGGTCACCAACCCGCGGATCCCCTGCCGCACGTTCCAGGGCTGGCTGGACGAGCGCGGCTGGATCAAGCGGTTCACCGCGGCCGCGACGCCCGGCGCGTACCTGCGGGTGCTGGAGGCCGGGGAGATCCGGGCCGGCGACCCGGTGCGCGTCGAGCACCGGCCCGACCACGACGTCACCGTCGCGCTGATGTTCCGCGCCCTGACCACCCGGCGCGAACTGCTGCCGCGCCTGCTGGAGGCGGGCGATCCGCTGCCGGCGGAGGCCCGGGCGACCGTGCTGAAGCACCGTGCGCGGACGGCGAACTGACGGCGCGGGGCCCGGTCGCCCGGGCCCCGGAGCGCAACCCCTCGCGGCGGACGGGCGTCAACTCCCCTACTGAGGGCCGTACTTCCGGCCGGTGCGCGAGGTGAGCCCGCCGATCAGGCCGCGCGGCGCGAGCTTCACGGCGCCCATCAGGGCCTTGTAGCGCGGGTCCGGGATGGACAGCGACTTGCCGCGCGCCAGGTCCTTCATGGCCGCGTCGACGAGGTTGTCCGCGTCGAGCCACATCCAGCCCGGGATGTTGTCCGTCCCCATCCCGGCCCGCTGGTGGAACTCGGTCCGCACGAAGCCCGGGCACAGCGCCATCAGGCGCACCCCGCTGCCGGCCAGGTCGCGGGCGGCGCCCTGGGTGAACTGCACGACCCACGCCTTGCTCGCGCCGTACGTGCCGCGCGGGACGAACGCCGCGACCGAGGCCACGTTCACCACGGCGCCGCGCCGGCGCTCGCGCATCCCGCGCACCGCGGCCGTGGTCAGCCGCAGCACCGCCTCGCAGTGCACCTTGAGCATCGCCAACTCGTCGGCCATCGGGACTTCGAGGTACTCGCCCTTGTTGCCGAAGCCGGCGTTGTTGACCAGCAGGTCCACCGGGTGCTTGGGGTCCGCCAGGCGCGCCTCGACGGCGGCGATCCCCTCTTCGGTCGCCAGGTCGGCGCTGAGCACCTCCGCCTCGATCCCGTGCCGGTCGTGCAGTTCGGTGGCCTGCTCGCGGAGCCGCTTCTCGTCGCGGGCCACCAGCACCACGCTGTGCCCGTCGCCCGCGAGTCGACGGGCGAACGCGGCGCCGATGCCGGCCGTCGCTCCTGTGATCAGTGCAGTCGTCATACCGGAACGGTAGCGGGGCGGCGGGGCGTGTCCCGTGGTGCCCGGGGCGGCGTGTGGCCGCCGGCGGGGTGCGGCGGTGCGCCGCCGGGGGGATTGCCCGCCGTCGCGACGGGCAATCAGCAACCGCCGGGGCGGCGGGAGCCGCGCGCCGCCCGCCACCACGCACGAGGAGTCGACAGATGCGCCCAGCCCTTCTCCTGGCCATGGGGCCAGGCATCGCCGAACGGCTGCTCGGGCCGCCGCAGCGGGCCCGGTTGGCCCGCCTGGCCCGTACGGACGACCGGCTCGTCGCGCACGACCTGGCCGCGCCGGAGCCCGCGGTCGCGGCGGCCCTGGCCACCGCGGAGGTGCTGCTGACCTGCTGGGGCGCGCCGCCGCTCACCGCCCGGGTGCTGGCCGCGGCGCCCCGACTGCGGGCCGTCGTGCACGCCGCCGGATCGGTCAAGCACCATGTCACCGACGCCTGTTGGGACCGCGGCCTCGTCGTCAGCTCGGCGGCCGCGGCGAACGCGCGGCCGGTCGCGGAGTACACCCTGGCCGCCATCCTGTTCGCCAACAAACGGGTGCTGCCCGCCGCGCACCGCTACCGCACCCTGCGCACCCACCACGACTGGCTGCGCGAACTGGACGGCGCCGGCAACCACGGCCGCACCGTGGGGATCGTCGGCGCCTCCCGCATCGGCCGCCGCGTCATCGAACTGTTGCGCCCGTTCGCGCTGCGGGTGCTGCTCCACGACCCGTTCGTGACCGCACGGGAGGCGGCGCTGTGGGGCGTCCAGAAGGTCGCGCTGGCCGAGCTGTGCGCGGGCAGCGACGTGGTGAGCGTGCATGCGCCGGAGCTGCCCGCCACCCGGCACCTGATCGGCGCCCGCGAGCTGGCCCTGATGCCGGACGGGGCGACGCTGGTCAACACCGCGCGGGGGTCCCTCGTCGACGGGGCGGCGCTGCTCGCCGAGCTGTCCAGCGGCCGGCTCGGTGCGGTGCTGGACGTCACCGAGCCCGAACTCCCGCCCGCCGACTCGCCGTTGTACGACCTGCCGAACGTGTTGCTCACCCCGCACGTGGCCGGCTCCCTGGGCACCGAGCTGCACCGGATGGCCGACCACGCCCTGGACGAGCTCGAACGGTACGCATCGGGGCGGCCGTTCGCGGATCCGGTGCGGCGGGAGGGGCTGGGGCACTCGGCCTGACGCATCGTCAGATTCGAGGGTCCGGCGAGGTCCGGGTACGGACGAGGCCCGGTCCCGCGGGGAGCGGAACCGGGCCTCGACGGGTGCCGGCGGGGGTGCCGCCGGCGAGGCGCGCGGTGCGTCAGTGCGCGTGGCCGTGGCCGTGGCCGGCCGCGGCGGACTCTTCCTCTTCCTTCTTCTCGACGACCAGGGTCTCGGTCGTCAGGAGGAGGGAGGCGATGGAGGCCGCGTTCTCCAGGGCGGAGCGGGTGACCTTGACCGGGTCGATGACGCCGGCCTTGACCAGGTCGCCGTACTCGCCGGTGGCGGCGTTGAAGCCGTTGCCCTTGTCGAGCTCGGCCACCTTGGCGGTGATCACGTAGCCCTCGAGGCCGGCGTTCTCGGCGATCCAGCGCAGCGGCTCGACGGCGGCGCGGCGGACCACGGCGACACCGGTGGCCTCGTCGCCGTCCTTGCCGAGGTTGCCCTCCAGGACCTTCACGGCGTGGACGAGCGCGGAGCCACCACCGGAGACGATGCCCTCCTCGACCGCGGCGCGGGTCGCGGAGATGGCGTCCTCCAGACGGTGCTTCTTCTCCTTGAGCTCGACCTCGGTGGCCGCGCCGACGCGGATCACGCAGACGCCGCCGGCGAGCTTGGCGAGGCGCTCCTGGAGCTTCTCGCGGTCCCAGTCGGAATCGGTGGCCTCGATCTCGGCCTTGATCTGGGCGACGCGGCCCTGGACGTCACCGGAGTTGCCGCCACCGTCGACGAGGGTGGTGTCGTCCTTGGTGACGGTCACGCGGCGGGCGGTGCCGAGCACGTCCAGGCCGACCTGGTCGAGCTTGAGGCCGACCTCTTCGGCGACGACGGTGCCACCGGTGAGGGTGGCCATGTCGCCGAGCATCGCCTTGCGGCGGTCACCAAAGCCGGGGGCCTTGACGGCCACCGCGTTGAAGGTGCCGCGGATCTTGTTGACGACGAGGGTGGAGAGGGCCTCGCCCTCGACGTCCTCGGCGATGATCAGCAGCGGCTTCGAGGCACCGGCCTGGATGATCTTCTCCAGTAGCGGCAGCAGGTCCTGGATGGAGGAGATCTTGCCCTGGTGGATCAGGATGTAGGGGTCGTCGAGGACGGCCTCCATGCGCTCCTGGTCGGAGACCATGTACGGCGACAGGTAGCCCTTGTCGAAGGCCATGCCCTCGGTGAAGTCCAGCTCCAGGCCGAAGGTGTTGGACTCCTCGACGGTGATCACGCCGTCCTTGCCGACCTTGTCCATCGCCTCGGCGATCAGCTCGCCGACCTGCGGGTCCTGGGCGGACAGCCCGGCCACGGCGGCGATGTCGGACTTGTCGTCGATCGGGCGGGCGGTCGCCAGCAGCTCGTCGGAGACGGCCTTGACCGCGGCGTCGATGCCCTTCTTCAGGGCGGCCGGGGAAGCACCCGCGGCGACGTTGCGCAGACCCTCGCGGACCAGGGCCTGGGCCAGCACGGTGGCGGTGGTGGTGCCGTCACCCGCGATGTCGTTGGTCTTGGTCGCCACCTCCTTGACGAGCTGGGCGCCCAGGTTCTCGTACGGGTCCTCGACCTCGACCTCGCGGGCGATGGTGACACCGTCGTTGGTGATGGTCGGCGCACCGAACTTCTTGTCGATGACGACGTTGCGACCCTTGGGGCCGATGGTGACCTTGACCGTGTCGGCCAGCTTGTTGACGCCGCGCTCAAGGGCGCGACGGGCGTCCTCGTCGAACTTCAGGATCTTCGCCATGGATGCTTCAAGTCCTCTCGTTGCGATCGTCGGCCTCGCCGCCGTGACCGCTCTCGCTCAAACGAACTGCGCCCCTGCCCCGGGTCGATGAGAACGCGGGAACCAGGGGCGCAGATCAGGGCAAATCTGGGTGACTTACTTCTCGACGATCGCGAGCACGTCGCGAGCCGAGAGGACGAGGTACTCCTCGCCGCTGTACTTCACCTCGGTGCCGCCGTACTTGCTGTAGAGCACGACGTCACCGACCTTGACGTCGAGCTCGACGCGCTTGCCGTCCTCGAAACGGCCCGGGCCGATCGCCAGGACGACGCCCTCCTGGGGCTTCTCCTTAGCGGTGTCCGGAATGACCAGGCCCGAAGCCGTGGTCTGCTCTGCGTCGAGCGGCTGGACCACGATGCGGTCCTCAAGCGGCTTGATGGCAACCTTGGAGCTGGCGGTCGTCACGATCCGACCTCCCCCTTCGGAGATCTCACGGGGTTAACTGTCTGAGGTGGCGACCAGGTCGATCCGTCGTCGCGGGTGCCGGACCTGCCCGTCGCTGTGTTGGCACTCCCTTAGGGAGAGTGCCAACGCTGAGACTATGACGCGGTTAGCACTCGGTCAAGCGGAGTGCCAGCGCGCCGGGGACGCGTACCGTGTCTGCTGCCGCTGGCCGGGCGTGGAGTCGGACACACCTTTCCGCCCGACTGCAACCTGGCCCTACGCTGCCCCGTCTTGTCCCCGGGACCGCCGAATCCGGGCCACGACCCGGCCGCCCCGCGGCCCAGACCCATCGATGGCGGAGGAACCGTGCGTGGACTGACCAGCGCTTCCCGGGATCCCGGGGGGCCGGAGAGCGACGCCGAACGCACCATGACGTTCGCCGCGCTGGCCCAGGCCCCGAACCGTCGGCGGACCGAGGCGTGGCTGCTCGGCTTCGTCGTGTTCATCACCGTCTTCGGCTACGCCTACACCGAGCTGTCCATGAAGGGGCAGCTCGGCGGCGGGCTGGGCGGCTTCGCGGTGAGCGTCTTCTTCATCGCGCTGGTGGCGCACCTGGTCGTCCGTCGGTTCGCGCCGCGCGCCGATCCGCTGATCCTGCCGGTGGCGACCCTGCTCACCGGGATCGGCCTGGTGCTGCTGCACCGGCTGGACATCACCTACGCGGAGAAACCCCGGCTGCACATCGCCCAGGCGGCGACCGGACAACTGGTGTGGACGGTCATCGGCGTCGCGGTCTGCATCGTCATCCTGATCGTGCTGCGCGACCACCGGCTCCTCCAGCGCTACATCTACCTGACGATGGCCGTCGCGCTGGTGATGCTGATGGCGCCGGCGTTCTTCGGCGCGGACAAGTTCGGCGCCAAGCGCTGGATCATGCTCGGGCCGCTGTCGCTCCAGCCCGGCGAGTTCGTGAAGATCATGATCGTGGTGTTCTTCGCCGGGTACCTGACCGTCAGCCGTGATGCGCTGGCGCTGTCCGGGCGCCGGGTGCTGGGCATGCAGCTGCCGCCGGGCCGACAGCTCGGCCCGATCTTCACGATCTGGGTGATCAGCCTGCTGGTGCTGGTCTTCGAGCGCGACCTGGGCACCTCGCTGATCTTCTTCGGCGTCTTCGTGATCATGCTCTACATGGCCACCGAACGCACCAGCTGGGTCGTCTGCGGCCTGCTGATGGCCGTGATCGGCGCCGGCGTCGTCGGCTCCACCGAACCGCACGTCAAGGGCCGCGTGATGGCCTGGCTGCACCCGATGGACATCTTCCTGCCGCCGGACAAGCGGCCGCCGGGCCTGATCTCCGACCAGGCCGCACAGGCGCTCTTCAGCTTCGGCAGCGGCGGGATCGGCGGCACCGGCCTCGGCCAGGGACACCCCGAGCTGATCGGCTTCGCCGGCAACAGCGACTTCATCCTCACCACCGTCGGCGAGGAGCTGGGACTGGCCGGCGTGATGGCCATCCTGCTGCTGTACGCACTGCTGGCCCAGCGCGGCATGCGGGTGGGGCTCACCGCCCGCGACCCGTTCGGCAAGCTGCTGGCCGTCGGCCTCTCCGGGGCGCTGCTGCTCCAGGTCTTCGTCGTCACCGGCGGCGTCACCGGCCTGATCCCGCTCACCGGCAAGGCGCTGCCGTTCCTCGCCGCGGGCGGTTCGTCGATGGTCGCGAACTGGGTGATGGTGGCGGTGCTGCTGCGGGTCAGCGACAGCGCGCAGCGCCGACGGGAACCGGTCCGACCGGCGGCGCCGCGGCCGGACGCCGATGCCACCCAGCGGGTGCCGCGGGTCACCGGCGGCCCCACGCCCGGCCCCACGCCCGGCACCTGACGGACCCCGCCGCCGGCGGGCGGGACCGCGGACCGAGCCGTCCGCGGGGCCGCCCGGCGGCTGGCCCACAATGGTGCGGGTGACCGACCTCGACACCTTCTCCGCACTGCTCGCCCCCGAGGGACAACAGCTCCTGGCCGTCCTGCGGGACCACGACCCGGCGGACGAACTGGCGACCGCCACCCGGCTGCGCCGCGACCACCCCGCACCACTGGTCTCCGCCGCCCTCGGGCAGGACCGGCTGCGGCAACGGGCGGCCGCGAAGTTCGGCCCGGACGCGGCGCGGATGTACTTCACCCCGAACGGTGTCGAGCAGTCCACCCGCGCCCCGGTGGCAGCCCACCGCGCCACCCGGCTCGCCGCGCTCGGCGTGCGGAGCCTGGCCGACCTGTGCTCCGGGATCGGCGGCGACGCGCTCGCCCTGGCCCGGGCCGGCATCCGGGTGCTGGCCGTGGACCGCGATCCGCTGGCCTGCGCGGCGGCCCGGGCCAACGCCGAGGCGCTGGGCCTGGCGGACCGGATCGAGGTGCGGTGCGCGGACGTCACGGAGGTCGACACCGCCGGGTACGACGCGGTGTTCGTGGACCCGGCGCGCCGCACCAAGGCGCGCGGCGGCCGCGTCTTCGACCCCGAGGCGTACTCGCCGCCGCTGTCCTGGGCCGTGGAGGCGGCCCGCTCCGCACCGCACGCGGCGTTGAAGATCGCGCCGGGGGTGCCGCACGAGGCGCTGCCCGAGGACGCCGAGACCGAGTGGATCTCCGACGGCGGGGACGTGAAGGAGGCCGTGGTGTGGTTCGGCACCGGCCGGGCCGGCGCCCGGCGGGCCACCCTGCTGCCGGCCGGCGACTCGCTGCTCGGCACCGGCCTGCCCGATCCCGAGCCCGGTCCGGTCGGCGGCTGGCTCTACGAGCCGGACGGTGCGGTGATCCGCGCCCATCTGGTCGCGGAGGTCGCCGAGCAGGTCGACGGGCGACTGATCGACCCGACGATCGCCTACGTGACGGCGGACCGGCTGCGGCCGACGCCCTACGCCACCGCGTACGCGATCACCGACGTACTGCCCTTCAACCTCAAGAAGCTGCGGGCGCTGCTGCGGGAGCGCGGGATCGGCGTCGCGGTGATCAAGAAGCGCGGGTCCGCGGTGGAGCCCGAGGAACTCCGCAAGAAGCTCAAGCTCGCCGGGCCGCACGCCTGCACGGTCTTCCTCACCCGGGTCGCCGGCGCGCCGACGATGCTGCTGGGGCACCCCGCGGGACCGGACGCCTGACGGCGGCTCAGGCCAGGTCGGTCAGGTCCTCGGCGTAGACCTGGGAGAGCGGCTGCGGGCCCACGTACTGCTGGCAGTTGCACCGCTGGGCCTCGTACCGGACGGGCGCGTGGTCCGCGTCCCAGGCCACGGCCGTGGGCACCGTCTCGTGGCACGTGCCCTGCTTGTCGTGCTTGGCGAGGTGGTGCTCGCAGCCGCAGACCGGGGCGGGCGGCCGGTCCGCGGCCTCCAGGGCCAGGCGCTCCTCGCGGCGGGCCTCGATGAGGGCCAGCTTGCGCCGGTGCCGGGTCTTCAGCGCCGTGCGGGCCGCGCCGCGCGCCGCGGAGGCGGCGTAGAGGACCGGCCCGGTCAGGACGAAGAAGTACCACCACTGCACTGCGCCGACCCCCGTCGTCCCCCGGTGTGCGAACGGGCGGCTCCCCGGCCCCCCGACCTCACAGGATAGGACGCCGCACCGGGGCCGTCACGGTCCCGACCGCCTACGGGTACAGGTTGTCCTTGCTGAGCTCGTGGAAGTGGTCGTGATCGTGCGCGTGGCCGTGATCGTGGTCGTGCGCGTGGTCCTGCGCGTGCGGGTCCGGGACGTGCGGCTCGGTGACCGGCAGCGAGGAGTCCGCGGAGAGGTCCCAGGCGGAGGCCGGGCGGTTGCGGGCCACCATCTCGGCGCCCAGGGCCGCGACCATCGCGCCGTTGTCGGTGCACAGCTTGGGGCGCGGCACCCGCAGCCGGATGCCGGCGTCCTCGCAGCGCCGCTGGGCCATCGCCCGCAGCCGGGAGTTGGCCGCCACCCCGCCGCCGATCATCAGGTGGTCCACGCCGTTGTCCTTGCAGGCCCGCACGGCCTTGCGGGTCAGGACGTCGACGACCGCCTCCTGGAAGGACGCCGAGACGTCCGCCACCGGCACCTCCTCGCCGGCCGCCCGCTTCGCCTCGATCCAGCGGGCCACCGAGGTCTTCAGGCCCGAGAAGGAGAAGTCGTAGGCGGCGTCGCGGGGGCCGGTCAGCCCGCGCGGGAAGCGGATCGCCTCCGGGTCGCCCTCACGGGCCCAACGGTCGATGACCGGGCCGCCGGGGAAGCCGAGGTGGAGCACCCGCGCCACCTTGTCGAACGCCTCGCCCGCCGCGTCGTCGATGGTGGCGCCCAGCGGCCGGACGTCGGAGGTGATGTCCGGGGCCAGCAGCAGCGACGAGTGGCCGCCGCTGACCAGCAGCGCCATCGTCGGCTCCGGCAGCGGGCCGTGCTCCAGCTGGTCGACGCAGATGTGCGAGGCGAGGTGGTTGACGCCGTAGAGCGGCTTGCCCAGGGCGTAGGCGTACGCCTTGGCGGCCGAGACGCCGACCAGCAGGGCGCCCGCCAGGCCGGGGCCGGCGGTGACCGCGATGCCGTCCAGGTCGGAGGCGGCGACCCCGGCGTCCTTCAGCGCGCGCTGGATGGTGGGGACCATCGCCTCCAGGTGGGCGCGGGAGGCCACCTCGGGCACCACTCCGCCGAAGCGGGCGTGCTCGTCGACGCTGGAGGCGACCGCGTCCGCCAGGAGGGTGTGACCGCGGACGATGCCGACGCCGGTCTCGTCGCAGGAGGTCTCGATGCCGAGGACCAGCGGTCCACCGCGGGAGTCAGCCATGTTCACGTTCCTTGTACGGAGGGTGCTTCGGAAGAGGTCTGGGTGGGGCGGCGCATCACCAGCGCGTCGACGTTGCCGGGCTGGTAGTAGCCGCGGCGGAAGCCGATCGGTTCGAAGCCGAACCGCTCGTAGAGGCGCTGGGCGCGGGCGTTGTCGACCCGCACCTCCAGCAGCACCTCCTGGCACTCGAAGTCGGTGGCGGCGGCCAGCAGCGCGGTCAGCAGCCGGGCGCCGAGGCCGGTGCCCCACTGGTCGCGGGCGGTGGCGATGGTCTGCACGTCACCGGTGCCGCAGGTCGCGGCCAGCCCTCCGTAGCCGAGGATCCGGCCGGCCGACTCGGCGACGAGGTAGCGGCGGTTGGCCAACGGGCCGCGGGCGTGCGCGAGTTCGGACCAGAACATCCCCGGCGACCAGGCGTCCTCGGGGAACAGCTCGCGCTCCAACTCCAGCACCGCGTCCAGGTCCCACCAGCGCATCTCCCGCAGCTCGACGGGGCGGCCGGGCGCCCCGGGCCGGCCGCTCACTGGGGAGTGACCACCTTGTAGTTGGCCGGCACCTGGGCGTCGGGCCGGCGCAGGTACAGCGGCCGCGGCGGGAGCAGTTCCTCGCCGGCGGCCAGCTTCCGGGCCGCCAGCTCGGCCAGCGCGGCGGCGGACTGATGCACGGGCCCGTCCCGCAGCACACCGGTGAAGACAGTGTCGTAGAGCAGCGCGCCGGCCCCCACGGCCGGGACCCCGGCGACCTGCTCGGCAAGGTCCGCCGGGCGGTCCACCGCGGGCTCGGTCAGCCGGGTGCCGGCGTCTTCGTAGCGCGCCCAGTACACCTCCTTGCGGCGGGCGTCGGTGGCCACGACGAAGGGCTCGGTCAGGCCGGCGGCGTGGGCGATGCCGTCCAACGAGCACAGGCCGTGGACCGGGACGTCCAGCGCCGCGCCGAAGGTGGTGGCGGTCACCAGGCCCACCCGCAGCCCGGTGTACGGGCCGGGCCCGACGCCGACGACGACGTCGGTGACCTCGGCGAGCGTGTGCCCGGCCTCGGCCAGCACCCGGTCGACGGCGGGCAGCAGCAGTTCGCCGTGCCGGCGGGCGTCCACCTCGCCGGCGGCGGCGAGGACGCGGGAGCCGTCGTGGAGCGCGACGGTGACGGCGGGGGTGGCGGTGTCAAGAGCTAGCAGCAGCACGCCTTAAAGACTACGGCGCGGCCGGCGGTGCCCCGTCCGGTGCTACCGTCGATCCGCAGTCGGCACAGTCAGCAGCCTCCCCGCCGGTGGCCGGGAGCGGACGGAAAGGTGGCACCCGCGGTGCCCTCGAAGAGCAGCACGATCGTCACCGCTCTCACCGCGGCCGCCCTGGTCGCGATCGGCCTGCTCGGCTTCCAGGCCTCCGCCTCCGCGTCCGCCTCCGGCCCGCTGACCCCGGTCCGCGGCGACGCCCGGGCCGCCGACGAGAAGCCGGCCGCGCGCGACCAGCACGACAAGAAGGACAAGCCGCCGGCCCCCGCCCCGGTCCCGGCACAGTCCGGCAGCGGCAAGCGCGTGGTGTACGCGCTGGGCGCCAAGCGGGTCTGGCTGGTCGGCGCCGACGGCACGGCGCAGCGGACGTTCGCGGTGGCACCGAGCACGGTGTCCCCGCCGCCCGGGACGTACCCGGTCAGCTCGCGGTCGGTGAGCGTGACCGGCTCGGACGGGGTCGCGATCGAGCACGTGGTGCGGTTCGCCAGCGTGGACGGGGTGGTCGTCGGCTTCAGCGCCGCGGTCGACGGTTCCACGCCCGCCCCGGGCGGGGCGGGCACGAAGAAGACCGGTGGCATCCGGGAGTCGCGCGCGGACGGCTCGGCGCTGTGGGACTTCGCGGTGCGCGGCGTGAAGATCGTCGTCGTCGCCTGAGCCGGCGGCGCGGACCCGTCCGCGCCCGCCCGCTTCGCCCCTGTGGGTTACGCGGCGTCGCGTCCCGGAGTGGACGCCCGACCGCCCGGCCCGACGGTCTTCCCGGGCTCGCCCGGTTCGTCGCCCTTCTCCGTGGCGGGCCGCTCCGCGGCGTCCGGCGGCGTGGAGACGGCGTTGGCCGCGGCGCCCGCGGCGAGCAGTTCGGTCATCGTCGGCGGGGTCTTTCGCGCGCTGCGACCGGCGCGCCCGGCCGCCGCGACGGGGGCGTCCGCGCGCCGCTCGGGCGCGGACGGGGGCTGGTGGGGGGACATGGACGCCTCCCGGGCTCCTGGGGCAAGCGACAGCGGTTAGGCTCTACTTAGGCACACCTAACCAGGGCTCTTCCACCCATGTGACCACGCCCGACACCGCGCGCGCAACATCTTGCCGACGGCTTGTCGGAAACTATCGGGCTGCCTGGCCCGATAAGCCCCTTTACGACCCTTTCGTCAGCAGATCTCCAGCTCGGGAAGGCCGGCGTCCGCCCAGCGCGCGCCGAGCCCGGTGACCGTCACCTCGCGGACGTCGTCCACGTCCTCCTCCAGGTGAGGGGCCGGCCCACCAGGGGCGTCGTCCCCGCCCACCGCCCGCCCGATGACGACGTGCAGCCGGTTCTCCGACAGCTCCTCGACCTTGCCGTCGCCCCACTCGACGACCACCACCGACTCCGGCAGCGAGACGTCGAGGTCCAGGTCCTCCATCTCGTCCAGGCCGCCGTCGAGCCGGTACGCGTCGACGTGCACCAGCGCCGGACCGCCGGTGAGCGACGGGTGCACCCGCGCGATGACGAAGGTCGGCGAGGTCACGGCCCCCCGCACGCCCAGGGCCTCGCCCAGACCGCGGGTCAACGTCGTCTTGCCCGCGCCCAGCTCACCGGTGAGCAGCACCAGGTCACCGGGGCGCAGCAGCGGCGCCAACCGGCGACCCAACTCCTGCATCTGATCGGGGGACTTGACGGTTACGCGGGCGGTCACGCCAGTGGTGCTCATGCCGCAAATGGTACGGCCCGGACGGGGTGCCGGTCCCGTGTCGGGCCCGGCACCGGCGCTACGGGCCAGGCTCAGGCCCGCGCGGTGCGCGACCGGCGGGCCGCCGCGCTCGCCCGTTCCACCAGCCCCACCAGGTGGTCGTTGACCAGCTCGGGCCGCTCCAGCATCACCAGGTGCCCGGCGTCCGGCACGCACACCAGCTCGGCGTCCGGCAGCACCTCGGCGATGGTCCGGCTGTGCTCGGCCGGCGTGATCAGGTCCTTCTCCCCGGCCAGCACCAGCGCCGGCACCGCGTCGTACGCCACCAGCGCCTCGGTCTTGTCGTGCACCGCGAACGCCGGGAAGAACTCGGCGACCACGTCGATCGGCGTCGCCTCGATCAGCCGCTCCCCGAACCGCGCGATCGCCGGGTCCACGTCCTCGGAGCCGAACGAATAGCGCTTGATCAGCCCCGCGAACAGGTCGGCGGTGGCCCGCCGGCCCCGCTCGACGATCTCGCTCTGCCGCCCCAGCGCCTTGAGCACCCCCGGCGCCAGCCAGTGGAACGCCTTCGAGCCCATCGACGGCAGTCCGAAACCCACCTCGCTCAGCCGGCCCGCCGACGTCCCGATCAGCGCCACGCCGACCACCCGCTCCGCCACGTACTCGGGGAACTGGTCGGCCAGCGCCATCACCGTCATCCCGCCCATCGAGTGCCCGACCAGCACGATCGGCCCCTCGGGCACCACGGCGTCCAGCACCGCCTTCAGGTCCCGGCCCAGCAGGTCGATGGTGACCGGTTCCGTCCCGTCGATCTGCCCGTGGCCGCGCGCCGAGCGGCCGTGGCTGCGCTGGTCCCAGTGGACGGTGCGGACCGCGCCGCGCAGCGCGGCGCGCTGGAAGTGCCAGGAGTCCTGGCCGAGGCAGTAGCCGTGGCTGAAGACGACGGTGGGCGCCGGGGAGCGCCGCCCCTGGGCCGCCGTCAGCCGCTGGTGCAGCCCGGTCCGGGCCTCCTGCGCGGCCCGCGTCTCCTTGCCCGCCCGGCTGCCCGCTGCGGCCCTGCCGCCCTTGCCGGCCGGACCGCTCGCCACCTCGTCGACCTCGTAGTACAGCTCGGTCCCGTCCTCGGCGAGCGCCACCCCCGAGGTGCCGCGCAACGTGCCGTACGGGCCCGACGCGTCCAGCGCCAGCCGGGCGCGGCGCCGCATCCCGCGGCCGACCGTCAGACGCTCTATGGCCACCCCGGCCGCCGCACCCGCCGCCACCACGCCGATCGCCAGGCCCGCGAAGCCCGCCTGACGCCCGGCCTTGGCCCAGTTGCCGGCCGCCTCCGCTGCGGTCTCGACCGCCTGCGCCGCGGCCTCCGTCCCGTCGGTCATGCCACGCCCCCCGTCAGCGCCGTGTCGTCCTCGCTCCGGTCCCCGGCCTGCGCCGGCACCTCGCTGTCCACGTAGACGCGCGGCACCCGCTGGCCGATCCGCGTGACGATCTCGTACCCGATGGTCCCGGCCGCCCGCGCCCAGTCCTCCGCGCTCGGCTCCCCGCGGTCCCCGGGTCCGAACAACACCGCCGGCTCGCCGGCCGCGGCCCGGTCGCCGCCCAGGTCGACCACGAACTGGTCCATCGCGATCCGCCCGGCGACCGTCCGCCACTTCCCGGCGACCAGCACCGGCCCGGTGCCCGAGGCGTGCCGCGGGATCCCGTCGGCGTACCCGAGCGGAACCAGCGCCAGCGTCGTCTCACCCGGTGTCGTGTAGTGGTGCCCGTACGACACCCCGTGCCCGCCCGGCACCCGCTTGACCGACGCCAGCGACGCCTCCAGCGTCATCACCGGCCGCAGCCCGAAGTCCTCGGGGGTGCCGAGTTCGGGGCTGGGCGAGACCCCGTAGACGCCGATGCCGGTGCGGACGAGGTCGAAGTGGGCCTCGGGGAGGGTGAGCAGCGCCGGGGTGTTGGCGATGTGCCGCACCTCCGGCCGCAGCCCGGCCGCCTCCGCGACGGCCAGCGCCTGGTGGAACTCCGCCAGCTGGGCGGCGATCGACGGGTGCCCGGGCTCGTCCGCGCAGGCGAAGTGCGACCAGACGCCGGTGACCACGAGCAGGCCCTCGGCCTCGGCGGCCCGGGCGGCGGCGGTCAGTTCCGTCCACTGGGCGGGCTGGCAGCCGTTGCGCCCCAGCCCGGTGTCGACCTTGAGCTGCACCCGCGCGGCGCGCCCGCACTCCCGCGCCGCGGCGACGACCTCCGTGAGCGCCCACAGGCCACTCACCGAGACGTCGACGTCCTGCTCGATCGCCCTGCCCCAGGGCCCGCCGGGCGTCCACAGCCAGCACAGCAGCCGGCCGGTGTCGCCGGCCGCACGCAGCGCGAACGCCTCCTCGGGCAGCGCCACGCCCAGCCAGGGCGCACCGGCCTCACGGGCGGCGCGGCCGCAGCGGACCGCGCCGTGGCCGTAGGCGTCCGACTTCACGACGGCCATCAGCTGCGCCCCTGGGGCACGCTTCCGCAGTGCACGGACGTTCGACCGCACGGCGGCGAGGTCAATGACGGCACGGGCTCGCATCGCTGTCTCGTTCATCCCCCTCAGTGTCGCAGGCCAGGCGCCGCGCCGGCCGCCTTCCCACGTTGTGGTGCGGGTGGGTTCCTCTTCCGCGGGGCTCCGGGGGCGCGGGGGCGCGGTCGGGCGGGCAGGTGGGCAGGTGGGGCGGGGCGCCGCGGTGGGGCGGGAGCCGACGGGCCCCGCCCCACCGCGCGACACGCCCGCCCTAGGACGACACCACGTTCTCCCACGCCGCCCCCAGCGCCCCCGCCACCTCCGACGCCACGATCGGCTCCCCGTGCCGGCCGGCCGCCAGCCGCCCCGCGAGGCCGTGCAGGTAGGCGCCCGTCGAACCGGCATCGCGCGGGTCGAGGCCCGCCGCCAGCAGCGCGCCGGTGAGGCCGGAGAGCACGTCCCCGCTGCCGGCGGTCGCCAGCCACCCCGTCCCGGTGGGGTTGACCCGCACCGGAACCCCCTCGTCCGGATCCGCCACCAACGTCGTCGAGCCCTTCAGCAGCACCGTCGCCCCGTACCGCCCCGCCAGCTCCCGCACCGAGGCCAGCCGCGCCGCCTCGACCTCCGCGCGCCCGCGCGCCAGCAGCGCCGCCGCCTCCCCGGCGTGCGGCGTCAGCAGGGTCCCGGCCGTCCGCCGCCGCACCTGCTCGGGCGTCAGGAAGCGCAGCCCGTCCGCGTCCACCAGCACCGGGACATCCGCCGCCAGCACCTGTGCCAGCGCCCCCGACTCGTCACCGAGGCCCGGCCCGATCACCCACGACTGGACCCGGCCGGCCTTCCCCGGCGGGCCCGCGTGCACCAACGTCTCCGGGAACCGCGCCAACACCGCCTCCGCCGCCGGCCCCACGTACCGCACCGCCCCCGCACCGCCCCGCAGCGCACCGGCCACCGCCAGCACCGCCGCCCCCGGATAGCGCGCCGACCCGGCGACCACCCCGACCACGCCCCGCCGGTACTTGTCGCTCTCCGCCGCCGGCCGCGGCAGCAGCTCCGCCACGTCCGCGTGCTGGAGCGCCTCCACGTCCGCGCCGGCCGACGGGCGCAGGCCGATGTCCACCAGGCGGAGCGCCCCGGCCCGTTCGCGCGCCGGATCGATCAGCAGGCCCGGCTTGTACGCGCCGAACGTCACGGTCGCGTCCGCGCGCACCGCGTCCCCGGCCACCTCGCCGGTGTCGGCGTCCACCCCGCTCGGCAGGTCGACCGCCACCACCCGCGCCGCGTCCCGGGCGGCCCGGGCGAGCCGGGCGGCGTCCGGGCGCAGCCCCCCGCGGCCGCCGATGCCGACGATGCCGTCCAGGACCAGATCGGCCCGTTCGACGTCGCGCAGCGGGTCGCTCGACACCCGGCCGCCGGCCGCGCGCAGCGCCGACAGGCCGCCGGCGTGGGCCCGTTCGGGTGCGAGCAGCACCGCCGCCACCCCGGCGCCGCGGCGGGCCAGCCGGGCGCCGGCGTACAGCGCGTCCCCGCCGTTGTCGCCGCTGCCCACCAGCAGCACCACCCGGGAGCCGTAGACCCGGCCCAGCAACTCCGCGCAGGCGACGGCCAGTCCGGCCGCCGCCCGCTGCATCAGGGCCCCCTCGGGCAACCGGGCCATCAGCTCCTGCTCGGCGGCCCGCACGGTCTTCACGCTGTAGGCAGTCCTCATGCCGCCAGTTTGACGTCCTCCAGGCCCTAAAGGACCTGATTTCCTACCACGGTCGGCTAACCGTCTCGGTGGGTTCCTGCTTCAACGCGCTGTGCCGGGACTCGCGCCCTGGTCTTATCGGCGCTCAGCGAGGCGTTGAGACGGTCCGCCCGTCCAGCGGCCCGTACGTTGCGTGCTGCGTTCACGTCACGGTCGTGGACCGCCCCGCACTTCCCGCACGTCCATGACCGGATGTGGAGGGGCTTGGGGCCGTCCTTGACGCCGCAGGCCGAGCAGACCTGGGAGGTCGGCTCGAAGCGTCCGATTTTACCGAAGTACCGGCCGTGTTTGGCAGCCTTGTATTCCAACATGGCGACGAACGCCGACCATCCGGCGTCGTGCACGCTCTTGGCAAGGCGCGTGCGTCCCAGACCGGACACCGCGAGGTCTTCCACGTACACCGCTTGGCTATCACGGATGATCTTCGTGGATTCCTTGTGGTGCCAGTCTCGACGACGGTCCGCCACTTTGGCGTGCTGCCGGGCGACGAGCTTGCGGGCCTTGGCCCGGTTGTTGCTTCCCTTGGCCTTGCGACTCAAGTCCTTCTGCAACCGCCTGAGCCTGCCTTCGGCTCGGCGCAGGAACTTCGGTGCGCTGATCTTCTTTCCGTCGGAGAGGACGGCGAAGTGCGACAGGCCCAGGTCGATACCCGTCTCGGTGTCCAGTTCGGGCAGGAACTGAGGGTCGGTGTCGATGACGAACGATGCCCAGTACCGATCGGTGGCGTCCTTGATGACGGTGACACTGGTCGGCGTCGCCGGGAGCGGACGCGACCATCGGATCCGCAGTTCCCCGACCTTCGCGACGTACAAGCGCCCGTTCGCGCGCAGACTGAATCCGTTGGCGGTGAGCCGGATCGACTGCCGGTTGTCCTTGCGGGACCTGAAGCGGGGCGGGGACATCGTCGGTCCCTTGCGTTTGCCGGTGACGCAGGAGAAGAAGTTCCGATAGGCGGTGTGCAGATCCCGCAGGGACTGCACCAGCACGACCGAGGAAACCTCACCCAACCACGCCCGTTCCTCAGTGCGCTTAGCGGCGGTGATGACCTGCTTTTGGAGGTCGGTGTCCTTGATGTACGGCTCCCCGGCCGCGTGGGCTTCCTGCCGGGCACGAAGCCCGTCGTTGAAGACCACGCGGGCGCAGCCGAACGCCCGGGCCAGCTCATGGCGTTGCGGGGCACTCGGATAGACCCGGTAGTTGTATCGGAGCTGCACGTCAGTCCCGTCGGGGCCAATTGCTTGTCTGGGATTCTCGGACGCCTCGAACTGGCGTCGCCGCCGAGCCTGCACCCCACCACCGTGGAAAAGCCAGCCCAGAGCCCCTGGATCACCCCACCGTGTGACACAAGCGTGCGAACCTGTGAGGTTCGGCTTGATTGGTTGTTTTCACCTGTGGACATGGCTCTTGGGAGCCTCCCACTTCGCCCACGCCCGTTGCGGCCGAGCACCGTTGGCAATCATCCGGCAATACATCGAGCAGCAACAACGCCCGCTCCAGCCTGCGGGCCAGAGCAAACTTCAGAGGCGCTACCCCCGCCCTGAAGGACGGGGGTAGCGCGCAAGATCAGTGGTCACACCGGGGCGTGGTGGGGGCGGGCGCGCACACCCCCGCGGGCCGCCCCATATGCCGGATGACACCGCAAGACACCGGGTCAACGCGCGGCAGTCGCACCGGGACAACCGGGCCGCCTAACCCTCCGCGATCACCACCGCCGAGGCGACCCCGGCATCGTGGCTGAGCGACACGTGCCAGGACCGCACGCCGAGTTCCGCGGCCCGGGCCGCGACCGTGCCCTGCACCCGCAGCCGCGGCTGCCCGGTCTCCTCCACGTACACCTCGGCGTCCGTCCACCGCAGGCCCCCCGGCGCGCCCAGCGCCTTGGCCACCGCCTCCTTCGCGGCGAACCGGGCCGCCAAGGAGGCGATCCCCCGCCGCTCACCGTTCGACAGGTTCAACTCCGTCTCGTTGAACAGCCGGTGCGCCAGCTCCGGCGTCCGCCGCAGCGCCGCGTCGAACCGGTCGATCTCCGCGACATCGATCCCGACCCCAATGATCACCAGATCACTCCACCGTCACCGACTTGGCGAGGTTGCGCGGCTGGTCGACCTCGTTCCCCCGGGCGGTGGCCAGCTCGCACGCGAACACCTGGAGCGGCACCGAGGACACCAACGGCTGCAACAGCACCGGCGTGCGCGGGATCCGCACGAGGTGGTCGGCGTACGGCACCACCGCCTCGTCGCCCTCCTCGGCGATCACGATGGTGCGGGCGCCCCGGGCCCGGATCTCCTGGATGTTGGAGACGATCTTGTCGTGCAGGACGGACCGGCCGCGGGGCGACGGGACGACCACGACCACCGGCAGGTCCTCCTCGATGAGCGCGATCGGACCGTGCTTCAGCTCGCCGGCCGCGAAGCCCTCGGCGTGCATGTACGCCAGTTCCTTGAGCTTGAGCGCGCCCTCCAGGGCCACCGGGTAGCCGACGTGCCGGCCCAGGAACAGCACGGTGTTCTTGTCCGCGAGGGAACGGGCCAGCTCGCGCACCGGCTCCATGGTGCCGAGGACCTGCTGCACCTGCGTGCCGATCGCCGCCAGTTCGCGCACCACGTCCCTGATCTCGTCGCCCCACTTGGTGCCGCGCACCTGCCCGAGGTACAGCGCGACCAGGTAGACCGCGACCAGCTGGGTCAGGAACGCCTTCGTCGACGCCACCGCGACCTCCGGCCCGGCGTGCGTGTAGAGCACCGCGTCCGACTCGCGGGGGATGGTCGAGCCGTTGGTGTTGCAGATGGCGAGCACCCGCGCGCCCTGCTCGCGGGCGTGCCGCAGCGCCATCAGGGTGTCCATGGTCTCGCCGGACTGGCTGATGGCGATCACCAGCGTGCGGTGGTCCAGGATCGGGTCACGGTAGCGGAACTCGCTGGCCAGCTCGGTCTCGCAGGGGATCCGCGTCCAGTGCTCGATGGCGTACTTGGCGATCATGCCGGCGTGGTAGGCCGTCCCGCACGCCACGATGACGACCTTGGAGACCTCCCGCAGCACCGCCGGCGGGATCCGCACCTCGTCCAGCGACAGCACCCCGGCCGCGTCGACCCGCCCCAGCAGGGTGTCCGCGACCGCCTTCGGCTGCTCGGCGATCTCCTTGAGCATGAAGTAGTCGTAGCCGCCCTTCTCGGCGGCCGAGGCGTCCCAGTCCACGTGGTACGAGCGGACCTGCGCCGGCGCCCCGTCGAAGTCGGTGACCGTCACCCCCTCCCGACGCAGCTCCACGACCTGGTCCTGCCCCAGCTCGACCGCCTGCCGGGTGTACGCGATGAACGCCGCCACGTCCGAGGCCAGGAACGCCTCGTCCTCACCGATGCCCACCACCAGCGGGGAGTTGCGGCGCGCCCCGACGACCACGTCCGGCGCGTCGGCGTGCACCGCGACGAGGGTGAACGCCCCCTCCAGCCGCCGGCAGACCTGCCGCATCGCCTCGGCCAGCTCCCCGCACGAGGAGTACTCCTCGGCCAGCAGGTGCGCGACCACCTCGGTGTCCGTCTCGGACGCCAACACGTGGCCGCGGTCGGCGAGTTCGGCACGCAGTGCGGCGAAGTTCTCGATGATGCCGTTGTGGACGACGCTGACCCGCCCGGCGTTGTCGAGGTGCGGATGGGCGTTGGCGTCCGTCGGGCCGCCGTGGGTGGCCCACCGGGTGTGGCCGATGCCCACCGCGCCCGTGGGCAGCGGCCGATCAGCCAGCTCCTTCTCCAGGTTGGCCAGCTTGCCGGCCTTCTTGGCCGCCGCCAGTCCACCGTCCGCCAGCACCGCGACCCCGGCCGAGTCGTAGCCCCGGTACTCCAGCCGTTTCAGCCCGGCCAGCACCACCTCAAGGGCGCTCTGCCCACCCACGTATCCCACGATTCCGCACATGGGGGGCAGCCTACGCCGGGGCCTTCTCAATACCCGCGAGCTATCCGGTCCCGCGCCTCCCGGACGCGTTCGCGCAGTTCCTCGTCGGCCTCCGGGTCGGCGCCGGGCTCGTAGCGGTCCAGGAAGTCCGTCAGGTCCTCCCCGAGGTCCTCGTCCGGCAGGTCCTCGGCGAGTTCGGCGTGGACCCGCGCGGCGAAGCCGTCGGCCTGCAGCCGTCGTCGTGCGGCCCGTTCGCGCAGTAGTTCCCGCAGGCGTGCTCGCACGCCACCCCCTTGTGTCGCCACGGCGCCCCCTGGCACCGCCCCCGGTCATCGACCGTACCGGGCCCCCGCCCCCGCCGCCCACAAACGCACAGGTCGGTCGGGCCCGGCCGCCGCACCGCCACCCCGCCGCCGGGCCGTCCGCGCCGGCCCCGGACAATGGGCCCGTGCCCCTGACGACGGATCCGCAGCAACGACGCCGCACCGACAGCTCGCCGTACGTCGACCTGACCCGCGCGGAGTGGAGCGCCCTGCGGGAGAAGACCCCGCTGCCGCTCACCGCCTCGGAGGTCGAGCGACTGCGCGGCCTGGGCGACGTCATCGACCTCGACGAAGTGCGCGACGTCTACCTCCCGCTGTCCCGGCTGCTCAACCTCTACGTCGGCGCCACCAGCAACCTGCGCGGCGCGCTCAACACCTTCCTCGACGACACCGGCAACGGCCACGGCGCCCAGCCCGGCACGCCGTTCGTCATAGGGGTCGCGGGCAGCGTCGCGGTCGGCAAGTCCACCACCGCCCGGCTCCTCCAGGCGCTGCTGGCCCGCTGGCCGGAACACCCGCGCGTCGAGCTGGTCACCACCGACGGCTTCCTCTTCCCCAACGCCGAACTCCACCGCCGCGGCCTGATGTCCCGCAAGGGCTTCCCGGAGTCCTACGACCGCCGGGCGCTGACCCGCTTCGTCGCGGACGTGAAGTCCGGCAAGGCGGAGGTCACCGCCCCCGTCTACTCGCACCTGATCTACGACATCGTGCCCGGCGAGCGACTGACCGTGCACCGGCCCGACATCCTCATCGTCGAGGGCCTCAACGTCCTCCAGCCGGCCCTGCCCGGCAAGGACGGCCGCACCCGGCTGGGCCTCGCCGACTTCTTCGACTTCTCGGTCTACGTGGACGCCCGCACCGAGGACATCGAGCGCTGGTACCTCGGCCGCTTCCGCAAGCTGCGCGAAACGGCCTTCCAGGACCCGTCCTCGTACTTCCGCAAGTACACCCAGGTCTCCGAGGACGAGGCACTGGACTACGCCCGCATGATGTGGCGCACCATCAACCGCCCCAACCTGGAGCAGAACGTGGCCCCCAACCGCGGCCGCGCCACCCTCGTCCTGCGCAAGGGCCCGGACCACAAGGTCCAGCGGCTGTCGCTGCGGAAGCTGTAGACACCACGGCGGGGCCGCCCCGAACGGCAGTGTCACTGCCGTCCACGGGCGACCCCGCCGTGCGGAACTCCGTTATCCCAGCGCGGACTTGACCGCGTCGGCCAGCCGCTGCGCGACCGCCCGGGCCTGCTCGATGTCGGCGGCCTCGACCATCACCCGGACCAGCGGCTCGGTGCCGGACGGCCGCAGCAGCACCCGCCCGGTGGCGCCCAGCTCCCGCTCCGCCTCCGCGACCGCCGCGGCGACCTCGGCGGAGCTGCCCACCCGCGCCTTGTCGACGTCGGGGACGTTGATGAGGATCTGCGGCAGCCGCTCCATCACGCCCGCCAGCTCGGCCAGCGACCGGCCGGTCGCCGCGACCCGGGCGGCCAGCATCAGCCCGGTCAGCGTGCCGTCACCGGTCGTGGCGTGGTCCAGCACGATGACGTGCCCGGACTGCTCGCCGCCCAGCGCGTAGCCGTGCGCCTTCATCTCCTCCAGGACGTACCGGTCGCCGACCCCGGTCTGCACGAAGTTGATGCCCTCGCCCTCCATGGCCAGCTTGAAGCCCAGGTTGGACATGACGGTGGCGACGACGGTGTTCTCGCGCAGCGTCCCGGCCTCGCGCATCCCGAGCGCCAGGACGGCGAGGATCTGGTCGCCGTCGACCTCGTTGCCGGCGTGGTCCACGGCCAGGCAGCGGTCCGCGTCACCGTCGTGGGCGACGCCCAGCGCGGCGCCGTGCTCGACGACGGCGGCCCGGAGCTTGTCGAGGTGCGTGGAGCCGCAGGCGTCGTTGATGTTGAGCCCGTCCGGCTCGGTGCCGATCGTGACGACCTCGGCGCCGGCCCGCGCGAACGCCTCCGGCGAGACCCGGGCGGCCGCACCGTGCGCACCGTCGATGACGACCGTGAGCCCGTCCAGACGGTTGGGCAGCACGCCGACCAGGTGCGCGACGTACTTGTCGAAGCCCTCGTCGTAGTCGGTGACCCGGCCCACCCCGGCACCGGTCGGCCGCTCCCACGGCTCACCGGCGCTGTGCCCGCGGTAGGTCTCCTCGATCCGGTCCTCCAGCTCGTCGGCGAGCTTGTGACCACCACGGGCGAAGAACTTGATGCCGTTGTCGGGCATCGGGTTGTGGCTGGCGGAGAGCATCACGCCCAGGTCGGCGCCGAGCGCGCCGGTCAGGTACGCCACCGCCGGGGTCGGCAGCACGCCCACCCGCAGCACGTCCACCCCGGCACTGGCCAGGCCGGCGACCACCGCGGCCTCCAGGAACTCCCCCGACGCCCGCGGATCGCGTCCGACCACGGCCACCGGCCGGTGTCCCTCAAACGTCCCCACCTCGGCCAGCACGTGAGCCGCCGCGACCGACAGACCGAGCGCCAGCTCCGCCGTCAGGTCCGCATTGGCGACGCCGCGCACACCGTCCGTGCCGAAGAGTCGTGCCACTGGTGTCCTCCGAAGTAGATGAGCTGTGACCGGGGCTTGGATTCCAGGTATACGCCGCCGGTCGCCGAAAGCCGAACGCCCCGGCAGCACGGAAGTGCCACCGGGGCGTTCGACAAGGGCTGCCTGCGTGCAGCGCGCGATTAGCGCTTGCTGTACTGCGGCGCCTTGCGGGCCTTCTTGAGACCGGCCTTCTTGCGCTCGACCGCACGGTCGTCACGCTTGAGGAACCCGGCCTTCTTCAGAGCCGGACGGTTCGCGTCCACGTCCGCCTCGTTCAGCGCACGGGCCACGCCCAGGCGCAGCGCACCGGCCTGGCCGGAGATGCCGCCGCCGGAGATGCGGGCGATGACGTCGTAGCGGTTGTCCAGCTCGAGCACCTTGAAGGGCTCGTTGACTTCCTGCTGGTGCACCTTGTTGGGGAAGTAGCCCTCAAGGGTGCGACCGTTGATCTTCCACTGACCGGAGCCCGGAACGATCCGGACGCGGGCGATGGCGTTCTTGCGACGACCCAGGCCGGCGGCCGGCTGCGGCTCGCCGAAGCGGGACGCGAGGGACTCGGAGGTGTACTCCGACTCCACGACCTCGGTCTCGGTGGTGTACTCCTCGACCTCAACCTCGTCCAGCGGGGTCTCGGGGGTGGTCTCAGCCACGATGCTCCTTAAGAATTCTCTGTCGTCTTAGGGGGTGGCCGGACTTACTGCGCGACCTGGGTGATCTCGAACGGGACCGGCTGCTGCGCAGCGTGCGGGTGCTCGGCGCCCGCGTAGACCTTCAGCTTCGAGAGCATCTGACGGCCGAGGGTGTTCTTGGGGAGCATGCCCTTGATGGCCTTCTCGACGGCCTTCTCGGGGTTCTTGGCCAGCAGCTCGTCGTAACGAACCGAGCGCAGACCACCCGGGAAGCCGGAGTGGCGGTACGCCAGCTTCTGGGTCCGCTTGTTGCCGGAGAGGTGCACCTTGTCGGCGTTGACGATGATGACGAAGTCACCCATGTCAACGTGAGGGGCGTAAACCGGCTTGTGCTTGCCCCGGAGGAGGGACGCAGCCTGGCTGGCCAGACGGCCCAGGACAACGTCCTGCGCGTCGATGATGTGCCACTGGCGCTGAACGTCGCCGGGCTTGGGGCTGTACGTACGCACGTCTTAGCCTTCGCTTCGTGAGTTGGGGTATCCCCTTGGTCCGAAGGGACCGCGGGGAAGGGTCCTGTACTGGCACCGCGGCTGCTCGCACAGTGAGATGGCACTACGGGCGACGCAACCCGATCGTCCACCGCTGGTGAGCGGCTCGGCTAGCCGCGCAAGGCCCCTCACGTGAGATAGAGCAAGCCCATACGCATAACGAACCAGCAGGATACTGACCCAACCCCGTACGGGTCAAAACGCGCCCCGGACAGGCGTGCGGTCGCCCCCTTCCGGACCACCTGCGATCATGACTCCCGCCCGGCCCCGCCCGGCTCCCTCCCTTGATCCGCACCGCCGCCGCGCCCCGCTCCCGCACCGGCCGCAACGGGTTCCGCTCCGCCCGCCACACCGCCAGCCGGGCGCATTAGGATGCGCGGCATGAGCTTTGGGCAAGGGGGGCCGTTCGGCGGCCCGGGGGGTTCCACTCCGGACTGGGAAGCGCTGGCCGACGAGAGTCGGGCCCGCTCCCGCCGCAAGCGTTGGGTCGTGATCGGCGGTGGCGCAGTCGCCGCACTCGCGGTCGCCGGCGTCGTCGCCGTCGCCGTGATCAACAGCAACGGCTCCCCCGGCGGCAATGCCACCGCCCGGCCCACCGCCTCCGGCCAGTCCGCACTGCCGGACGACAAGCCGTCCTTCCCCGACGTCTCGGTCCCGCCCCCGCCCAATCCGCAGGACTACATCTCCGACCCCAAGAAGGACACCGCGCCGCTCACCCCGGCCACCCTCTTCGCGCAGAAGAGCATGGTCGTCGGCGAGCACAGCTACCCGCAGACCAGCACCGCCAGCACCGCGGACTGCACCGCCGGCGCCCAGGGCGCCCTGGTCTCCTCGCTGAACCACAACGGCTGCCGGCAGCTGCTGCGCGCCACCTACTCCCAGGGCGGCGTCGCGGTCACCATCGGCGTCGCCGTCTTCGACTCCCCGGCCAAGGCCGCCGCGGTGATGAACGAGAACAAGCCCAACCTCCTGCCGCTGGCCGGCGGCGGCGTCCCCGCGAACTTCTGCCAGGGCAGCAAGTGCCGGATGACCACCAACGCCACCGGCCGCTACGCGTACTTCACCATCGCCGGCTACACCGACGGCAAGGACGTCACCGCCGGCGAGACCAAGGCCCAGCAGATCAGCCGGGACGGCGGCGCCTACGCCTTCACCCAGATCGCCCAGCGCGGCAAGGACCAGGCCGCCAAGGCCGCCGAGCAGCAGCTCAAGGAAGCCCAGCGCAAGGCCGGCCAGACCTCCTGACGCCCCGGGCCGCGCCCGCCCCCGCCCGTCCGGCCCGGGGCGGGCCCCGCCCTCAGCAGCAGCCGGCCGACGGCAGCGACCGCTTGTTGCGCGCTTCCTTGTTCCGGGCCATCAACAGCTCGTCGGCCGGGTAGCCGACCTCCTCCAGCGTCAGCCCGTGCGGCCGGACGACGTGCACCGCGGAGTCCCGCACCCCCGCGGCCAGCACCTTCCCCGGCCAGTCCACCGGCCGGTGCCCGTCGCCGACGAACAGCAGGGCCCCCACCAGCGACCGCACCATGTTGTGGCAGAACGCGTCCGCCCGGACCGTCGCCGTGATGATCCCGTCCGCGTCCCGCTCCCAGCTGAGCGCCTGGAGCGTGCGGATCGTCGTCGCCCCGTCCCGCCGCTTGCAGTACGCCGCGAAGTCGTGCTCCCCCAGCAACGGCCGCGAGGCGGCGTTCATCGCCTCGACGTCCAGCTCCCAGTCGTGCCACAGCACGTGCCCGCGCAGCAGCGGATCGGCGCCCCCGTGGTGATCGGTGACCCGGTACGCGTACCGCCGCCAGATCGCCGAGAACCGCGCGTTGAAGCCGTACGGCGCCTGCGCCACCCGCCACACCCGGACGTCCTTCGGCAGCCGCCCGGCCAGCCGCCGCAGCAGCTTGTCGTGGTGCTCGGCCCACAGCTCGGCCGGCAGGTCCACGTGCGCCACCTGCCCGCGGGCGTGCACCCCGGCATCGGTCCGCCCGGCCACGGTGAGCTCGTACGTCTCGCCGGACCGCGTCACGGTCCGGATCGCGTCTTCCAACTCCCCCTGGACCGTGCGCTGTTCGCGCTGCTTGGCCCATCCGGAGAACTCCGTGCCGTCGTACGACAGGTCCAGCCGCACCCGGACGAAACCGGGCTCCACTTCGTCACTCACACCAGCAATCCTCTCAGGCCCACCGCAGACGAAAGCGGGCCCGCCCCAAAGGGGCGGACCCGCTCACCGCTCAGCGACGACGGACTCAGGCGTCCTTCGACTCCTCGGCCGGAGCCTCGGCCGCAGCCTCGGACTCCTTCACCGCGCGCTTGGTCGCGGCCTCGGCCTCGGCGACGGTCGCCTTCTTGGCGATCTCGCCCTCGACCAGCTCGATGACGGCCATGGGGGCGTTGTCACCGCGACGGTTGCCGATCTTGGTGATGCGGGTGTAGCCACCCGGACGCTCCGAGAAACGGGGCGCGATCTCGGTGAAGAGCGTGTGGACGACGCTCTTGTTCGTGATCAGCTCCATGACCTGACGGCGGTTGTGAAGGTCGGCCTTCTTCGCCTTGGTCACCAGGCGCTCCGCGAACGGACGCAGACGACGGGCCTTGGCCTCGGTCGTCGTGATGCGGCCGTGCTCGAAGAGGCTGGTCGCCAGGTTGCGCAGGAGCGCCTTCTCGTGGGAAGCGCTGCCGCCCAGACGGGCACCCTTGGCGGGCTTCGGCATGGTGTTCTCCTCAAACGTCTGCCCCGGCCGTATCAGGTACCGGAGTCAGTATCCGAGCAGGCGGTCGCCTGTCGGAGATCCGGACCCCTCTCGGGGCCCGGAAGACCCACGCCCCCAGAAGGGGCGCGGGACACTGCGCGGCCGGTCGAGGACCGGCCCGCAGTCAGGATCGAACAGCGAGCCGGAGCCCTCAGTACTGCTCGGTCTCCACGAACCCGGCGTCCGCGTCGTCGTCCGCACCGAAGGCGTCGGCGGCGGCGGTCGGGTCGAATCCGGGCGGGCTGTCCTTGAGCGCCAGGCCCATGCCGGCCAGCTTCGCCTTGACCTCGTCGATCGACTTCGCACCGAAGTTGCGGATGTCGAGCAGGTCGGCCTCGGAACGCGCCACGAGCTCACCCACGGAGTGGATGCCCTCGCGCTTGAGGCAGTTGTACGACCGGA